>CAYRFY010000543.1:0-5819 GCA_964423635.1 uncultured Armatimonadia bacterium
GTGCCCGCGGGTCTCCAGGCCCGCAAGGTACGGCACACCCCAGACGCCGGTAGGTGCTCACTGCACGGTAACCGTGCCTGCTGTGAGTCGGCGAGTCGGCGAGTCTGCGAGTCTGCGAGTCTCGAGTCAACGACAGTCAACGGCGTCAACGACAGTCAACTGCAACGCCACGTCGTAGCCGCTCACCGTTCGGTCACCGTGCCCGCGGGTCTCCAGGCCCGCAAGGTACGGCACACCCCAGACGCCGGTAGGCCCTCACTGAACGGTCACCGTGCCTACTGTGAGTCGGCGAGCCGCCAGTCAACCGCAACAGTCCTGCCTTGCGGGATCAACGGCGGCGAACTCGAAGGCCCATCTCGCCGGCGGCCACAGTGGCGAAGACCATCGGCATTGCTCGCCCATCGAAAGGGATACGCCTGTCTGACACCGAACTGCAGATCAGGCGGCTGCGGTCATGCGGCGCTTGCAGGAGGTGAGCCTGTTTTGAGCGGTGTCGACAGACGAGACTTTCTGAAGACCGCCACGCTGGCCGCAACAATGGGTGCCGTGTCGGCAAGAGCCCCTGCGGCGGCGCAGGACGCGCCTGCGGTAGAAAGCCGCGGGCCGCGCGTCCTCGCGCCCTATGAGACTTACGTGCACAATGGCCTGGTGGACCAGAACACCTTCATCCACGCGCCCCGCGAGGAAAGCGACCTGCCCACCTTCGAGGCCTCGCGGTCGCTGCTGCCCGACCCCATCTGGGAAGGGCACTCAGCGGCTATCGACTGTTACTGGAACACCTGGGAGCTTGCCTTCGCCAACCTGCGGAGGCCCCACTCGGAGAGCGGCTTCGTCTCCAACTACATCGACACCGCCTTCAATGACTGCATCTTCATGTGGGATTCGTGCTTCATCCTCATGTTTGGGCGCTACGGTAGCCGGGCCTTCGACTTCCTGCGGACGCTGGACAACTTCTATGCCAAGCAGCATCCCGACGGGTTCATCTGCCGCGAAATCGGTCAGAGGCTGGGCGACGACCGTTTCCAGCGCTTCGACCCCACCTCCACCGGCCCCAACCTCATGCCGTGGACGGAATGGGAATACTACCTGAACTTCGGGGACAAGGCGCGCCTGAGCCGGGTGTTCCCCGTCCTGCGCGCCTATCATCAATGGCTGCGGGCCTATCGCACCTGGCCCGATGGCACCTACTGGGCCTCCGGCTGGGCTTGCGGCATGGATAACCAGCCGCGGCTGCGCGCCGGCGAGCCCTACCACCATGAGGCCTTCTACCACCAGCACATGGTGTGGGCAGACACCTGCCTGCAGCAGATACTCTCGGCGGCGCTGCTCTCCCGGATGGGCCGCGAGCTGGGGCGGGAGGAGGATGTGGCGGACATGGCGCAGGAGGCGGAGGCGCTCACGCGGGTGGTGAACAACGACCTGTGGGACCCCGCGGCCGCTTACTACTTCGACCGGTACCGTGACGGCACGCTCAATGGGGTCAAGAGCATCGGTGCCTACTGGGCACTGCTGGCCGGCGCCGTGGCCCCGGAAAGGCTCGACGGCTTCCTGGCCCACCTGCGAGACAAGGCCGAGTTCGACCGCCCCCATCGGGTGCCGACGCTCTCGGCGGATCATCCCGACTATAATGCCGCCGGTGGCTACTGGAAGGGCAGTGTCTGGCCGCCCACCAACTACATGCTTCTGCGCGGCCTGACCGCCGTGGGAGAACACGATCTGGCCCACGAGATCGGCCGCAATCACCTGGGAAACGTGGTCGATGTCTTCGAGCAGACGGGAACGGTGTTCGAGAACTACGCTCCCGAGGCGGCGTCTCCGGGCAGTCCGGCCCGCAGAGACTTTGTGGGCTGGGGCGGGGTGCCGCCCATTGCCGTCTTGCTCGAGTACGTCCTCGGGCTGCAGGCCGATGTGCCCGCCGGCCGCATTGTGTGGCGAGTGAACCTCACCGAGGCCCATGGCGTGAAGCGGTATCCCTTTGGCACCGCGGGCTGGGTGGAGCTCCACTGTGCCCCGAGAACCACGCCCACCCAGGAGCCGCAGATCACCGCCTCGAGCACAGTGCCCCTGGAGCTGCAGGTGCGGTGGCCCGGTGGGCACGGGAGCCTACAGATAGGGCGCTGAGACTGCGTCGGATGTGCCGGCCGCCGGCATCGCCGACCTGGGCCCGGGACAAACACCGTACACCCCTCGGGCCTCGCCGTCTCGTCGCCCTGAGCGTGGACGGATGGCCGGGCCGATGTGTCGGCGGCGGGAGCCGGTTGGCCGCTCTCCCAGACCTGCGCTAGAGGAAAGGACCCTTCCGTGCACCAACTCCACCTACTCGCCTTGTGCCTGCCGTGTTCTCTTGCCGCTGCCGCCCCCGCCCAACAGCCGCGACCTCTCATCGGGGTCATCCGCTGGGATGCCTGGCACACGCCGTGGTCGCGGGTGCAGCCCGGGGCCGATGACGGTCCGGTGGCGGCCATGGTCCGCTCCTTGTCTCCCGGGCGCTACCACCACAGGCTCCCCTTCTTTGCCCGGGTCGTTTCCGAGAATGAGGTGGCCATCGACGGCTACACTCAGGAGATCGTCGATCGCGAGATCGCCTTTGCCAAAGCGGGCGGCATCGACTACTTCGCCTTCTTGCTCTACGAGCAAGACAGCCCCATGAGCCAGGGGCTGTCTTTGTACCTGTCCAGCGCCCACAAGGAGGACATGGGTTTCTGCGCCATCGCCGGGCCGAATACCTTCGGCAACGCGGCTCAGTTCCCCGAGCGCATGCGCCGCATCGTGGACCTCATGGCGGAAGCTTCGTACGTGAAGGTGGCCGGTGGCAGGCCGCTTCTGTACGTGTTCCGGGTGGAGGACAAGTGGATCGAGGCCTGGGGAGGGCGGGAGAACACCCGGCGTCTGTTCGACAGCTTCCGGGCCGCCGTGCGCGAAGCGGGCCATGGCGACCCGTACCTGGTGGCGATGAACGACAGCGCCGCCGATGGGCGCAGGGTGATGGACATCATCGGCGCGGAGGCCATCACGGCGTATGCGCGTACGGGCGCAGACGACCAGCTCGGCACGCCCTACTCCGAGCTGGCCGCGGCGGCCCGGGGCTTCTGGGAGGAGTGTGCTGCCACCGGTGCGGCCGTGGTTCCCCTCTGCATGTCCGGCTGGGACCGTCGCCCGCGAGTGGAGCACCCCGTCCCCTGGGAGACCTGGCAGCAGCCCAATGCCGGCATCGAGCGCCACTATCTCCCGCCCACGCCCCAAGAGCTGGCCGGCCACATCGGCGACGCCCTGGACTGGGCCGAGGCGGACGGCACCCGCTGCCCGGCGCAGGCGATTATCACCTACGCCTGGAACGAGCATGATGAGGGCGGCTGGCTGTGCCCGACCCTCAACCCCGACGGCACGGCCAACACCGAGAGGCTGGACGCCATCGCCGAGATGCTCGGGGGCCGGTAGGCGACGTCCCCACCACCCGCCCTGGAGGTGCGGCCAAAAACCCCGTCTTCACCGAGAATGTCATTCTGAGAGCGTCCGCTCCCGGAGAGAGCAGCTCGAAGAATCTCCAGGGGTATAGCGAGATCCTTCGCACAAGCGGCGCAAGTTCGAGCTTGTGCCGTCGGCGCTCCAGGATGACATTTCCACGGCAGGCCCAGGTTTTCGGCCGGACCTCTATCTGCCCGGCACCTTCGCCCATTCGCCCTGCACGGAGGCTCCGCGCCGCCACCACTTGGCCCAGAGGTCCTTGTCGTACAGCAGCTTGACGAACAAGCCGCCCACCACCGGCCGGGCCTGCATGTTCACCATCGTGGCATCACCCACGCGGTACCAGTCCGTCATCGGCACGCGGTTGGGCGTGGCGCTGAGGAAGTCGTAGACCGGCGAGAACAGGGCATCGAAATCCTCGCGTCTGCCCGACAGCGTCGCCGACCACACATTCCAGTCGGTCTTCGTATAGTCCTGGCGACTGTCCAGGGGCAGACCGTAGCGGCCCTGCACGCGCAGGTAGTGGGCCGTCTCCTTCTCCCGCACCTCGGGAGGGAAGATGCCCAGGCCCAGTATCTCATCCCACACGAGATTGTACTTCTGGCTCCACGTGCCCGGGTGGTCAAAGGCCAGACGATAGTGATCGCCATCGGCGGCCATTCGCTCCCATTCCCCGGCGAAGCCTCGAGCCAGCTCCGTGGTGCGCCTCGCCTCCTCGTCCTTGCCCGCCAGCTCACACAGCCGCCCATAGCAGGCCAGGGCCATGATGGCCTTGGCAGAGAGATTCACATTGTGCGCCAGGTGCCCGGCGAAGTCATCGGTGCAGAGTTGGTGCTCGGGGTCCAGACCCCTGGCCTCCAGATACTGGGCCCAGGCCGTCACCGTGTCCCAGTAGCTCAGGGCGAACCCCGCATCGCCCTCGGCATGGGCGATGGCGGCCAGGAGGATGAGCATGTTGCCACACTCCTCCACCGGCATCTGGTTCTCCTCGGTCTGCTCGCCGCCGCCGTAAACCTGGCCGTTGGCCAGCGGGTAGGTGCCCAGATCGTGGGGGGCAAAGGGGAACTTCCAGCGTTCGGAGGCGGCGTACTGTAGCACCGGGGCCAGCGCCGCTTTCGCCAGCGCAGGTGAGAGGAGCAAGAACTGCGGCAGCATGGGGTAGATCACGTCCACCGTTCCCACGCAGCCGTTGCTGAAGTTCTCCTTGGGCCACAGCAGAGGCATCCCGTTTGGGTCGGCGGTGAGCTTGCAGCCCGCCACGGCCTGGCGATAGGCCAGGGCGCACATGGCGGCGTACTTCTCCCCGCCGGCTGCCGTCAGGTCGGCCATCAGCTCCCCGTCGAACCGCTCGCAGCGCTCCCTCAGCTCCGCGAGGTCCCTGTGCGCGTCGGCGATCAGCGCCGCGGCGTCGGCACCATCGCGCCGCCAGTAGGGGCGCAGGTTCTGGCCGAGGTATTGGAGCGAGTAGATGTCGTCATAGGCCAGAATGACCGTCCATTCCGCCGGCGCCGGGCCCACCTGAAGCGGCTCGCTCTGCGCTGCCAGGAGCGGAGAGTCGTCATCGGCCCGCCGCGGCATGAGCACCTCGTCACTGCCGGGGATGTCCTCGCCGGCGAGGAAGGCATCGCAGGTCGATTCCGGGCACGCCACGGCGGCGCGACCGGCGTCTGCGGGGATGGCGAGATACAAATGGCCCCAGTCGATGCGCAGGTCGTCGCCGCTCTTGGCCAGCACCGCCTGTTCGTGGGTGCCCAGGCGCAGCACCTCCAGGCCGGGCACCTCCTCGCGCCCCCAGCAGACCTCCTGCTCCGGCTCGTTGACGGCGATCAGGCCGCTGGCATCGAAGTACAGCGAGATCTCATGCTCTCGCCCGTCGGTGGCCTCGAGGCGCCAGGTGATGTACGTTACGGGCCGGGAGTACACGTCCATATCATCGGGTAGGGCGGGGGTCATGAAGATCAGGCTCACCTGCACCCCGGCCCCGGCGAAGGTATAGAGGCTGCGAGTAGGCAGGACCTGCAGGTCTGTCTGGGGCAGAGGATCGGCCTGCCTCGGACCGGCGCCCATGAGGCGGAAGACCTCACCATCGACGCGGATGAGACTGCACAGGCTGTGGGGCCGACCCGTCCAGTGGCGCGACCAGTCGTCGCTGAGCCGGTCCGAGCAGGACCAGATGCTGAAATAGGGGTCACAGGCTACAAGAGGCACGGCCGGTGGACGAAGGCTGTAGGGCAAGGGAACGGCTCCTCTCATTTTGCGTCGATCTGGTCGGGGGGCCTCCTGGCAACGGCGTGCCGATCTTCGCCCCTACCCCTCGAATACTACCTCACCCACGTGGGCGCCGATCTCCAGTC
>CAYRFY010000544.1:0-5818 GCA_964423635.1 uncultured Armatimonadia bacterium
TCCCGCGCTGCGGCCGCCAAGCCGGCCAAGGCCGCGGCGGTTGTTCCGCCCGCACCCGCCGCCCCCGCGCCGCGGCATGGCCGTGCCGCCGCGCAGCCCGGTGGCCGAACTCCGGCGGAGGGGCGGCAAACCGCTTCCATCCGCGGCCAGCAGCCGATCATCCGCGGCCAGCAGCCGATCGTGCGCGGGCAGCAGCCGATCGTGCGCGGCCAACCACCCATTGCGCGCGGCCCGTCCGCCGCCGACCGGACCGCGCCGGTCCGCATTCACCGCCCACCGGCTCCACCGTTCACACCCACCCCATCACCATTCTCGCTGGACGCATCGACCCCGCCTCACGCCGTCCCCCTGCTGCCTGTCGCGCTGCCGTCCGCCAAAGGCATCACCTCACACGGCGCCTTCCGTGCAGCCACCTACTTCCCAACCCCTGGCCTCGACGCCCTTATCGCAGCATGCATTTCGGGGCTCGCCGCATGACCTTCCACCACCATCGCCCCTCTGTATCTGGATTCTACCCACTTCATCGGGGCTCAAGCGCACAGCAGCGTAACGGTGGTGGCACAGGGATCGTCACATGGCGACGTGTTCCTCCGTGTCCGGGTCGACCGGGGGCGCCTCCGGGAACGTACGAAGGACCAATAGCCCCACAAGGGCGAAGGCCGCCGCTACCGGACCGGTGAGATGCAGCCCCAGAGGGTGTGCGGCGGTGCCGCCCAGGTTGTCCATCAGTACACCGCCAACCAGAGGCGCCAGTCCCCATCCGGCTTTCAGCACCATCCCCTGCACGCCGAAGAACATGGCCTCACGCCGCTCGCCGCAGGCGCGCTCGTCGGCATCCGTGATGGAGGCCAGGAGGGCGTAGGGCAGGGCGAAGAGGCCCGCCACGCCGGGACCGGCCAGGACACAGAGCACCGCCATCTGGACCAGAGCCGTGCGCTCGTCGCCAAACATGCCCACCGTGACCATGAGCAGCATCACGACGGAGAAGGCGCCCATGGACACGACCATGGCCCATTTGGTTCCCCGGGCGGTGGCGAGTTTCGCCGCCAGCGGCAGGCACGCCATCCCCGTGAGCAGTGGCAGCGCCACAAGGTACAGGCCCTCGCCCGCCTTGAGACCCAGCAGCGACTGGCCGATGTCGTCGAGGTTCGCCACAAGGATCAGAAGGCCGGTCCAGAAGCCCAGAAAGCCGATGACATACACCAAGAAGGGCTTGTTGCGCAGGGTGAGGAGAAGCGCCTCGCGGAACCCGAAAGCCGAGGCCGTGGCCTCCCTTCGGCGCTCACCGGGTCCAAGCACCGGCAGCCAGAAGCTGACGAAGGCAATGCCGGCGAGGGCTATTCCGGTGCCCGGGTACCCGATCATCGGGATCAGTACCGCGCCGCCGGCGGCGCCCACCAGGATCCCCAGCACGTTGAACAGGCCCTGGAGGGAGGCGAGACTCACTCGCTCCTGTTCCGTGCCGGCGATCTCAGGCAGAAGTGCCAGATAGGGGCCGCAGTAGGCGGTGTACGCGATGTACAGCAGGACCAGAACACTCACCAGATAGGCGAAATTGAGCCCCGAATCCGTACCAAAGGGGGGGAACCAGACCAGCAAGTACAGCACAATGAAGGGGATGATACTCCCCACGATGAAGGGCTTCCGTCGGCCAAAGCGGCTGCGCAGGCGATCGCTGAAGTAGCCGATGAGCGGGTCGTTGACGGCGTCGGTCAGCCGGCCCAGGCTCAGGGCCAACCCCACCAGGGATCGTGAGGCGATGAGGATCGCCGCCCCGCCCGCCAGAGCCTTCTCTCCCGGGAAGTAGAAGGTCCTCACCGAGGCCACCAGGCCGAAACCAAGAACGCTGAACCCGAAGTGCCCCGAGGCATAGAGCAGCTTCTGCAGCAGGGTCAAGGGCGGTCTGCGCGATATGGCATCGTCGTCGGGGAAGTTCGTCATCGACACTATCTCCGTGGTGAGACGTCGCGGTTCCTTCGTTCCGCTGCTTTGGGCGTTACCACCCGGCCTCGGGCCCGAGGATCTTGAGGATACTCGGAAGGTCGCGCATCTGGGCCAGCGGGACCCCGCGCTCGCACCAGTCGGAGGCCCGCATCTTCGCAGCAGCCCTGCCCAGGGCACCCAGGCGTTGCTGTCCCGAGAGCGCGTAGGCGTAGGCCAGGACCTCCGGATCGGCGGGGGAGGTCCGGGCACACAGGGGTGTCTGCTTGTAGAAGGACCGCGGCCCGGCTGCGGTTTCCTCGACGATGGCCTCCTCGGCCACCCATCCGGCGGCGCGAACGATGGCTCGGGCCGCCGCCCTGTCTCCCGTCGCCATCACATAGCGCATCAGGCCGCGGCACAGGATGTGGGTCATGAAGGTCGTCCCCCCCTCGTAGGCCGGCTGTTCGTAGATCGGGGATGACCATACGCCACGGACGGGGTCCTGCAGCCTCACGGCATCGCGCGCGATCTGGGCCGCGGCGCGCAGGTATTGCTCCTCCCCGGTCCCATTCCAGATACCGAGCAGTGCGATCAGCGGCCAGCCTGCGCTGCGCTCCGAGCCCCCGCCCCAACCCTTCCGGGCCACCCCCATCAGGTACCGCCCCATCTCCCGCGCCACCTGCAGACTCCGGCGGTCTCCGGTGAGCAGATAGTGCTCCACCATACCCTCGCTCCACAGGTGCCCCGTGTTGGGCCGCTGGTCGGTGTGGCCGATCCAGTGGCCGTGTGGGCCGCCGACATCCTCGGGGTGGACGGTGTCGTGGTGGATAACATCCACATCGCGATTGTGCAGGACACATTGCTCGCCCCGGTCCAGGAAGCGCAGTTCGCCCGAGCGGGCGAACTGGACGATCAACGCGTGACCCAGGTCGTACTCGCAGTTGGCCCACATGCAGTATTTGGTCTGGTAGCCCCAGATCAGCGGGTTATCGCCGAAGTGCTCCATGCCGTAGAGCATGTAGCTTTCCGGGTCTTCCTGACCGTCCTCGACCACCCGCTCCCACCAGTCGCCGCCTCCATGGCCCAGCCTCTCCACGGGCTTGACGGCGAGTGCCGCCTCGTAAGATGGAAAGTCGGCCGGGCTCGCGGCAGCGAGGGGACCGAAGACCCCGGAGGCGCAGTACCAGTCCGGTGTGGCGGCGGCAAGCAGTGGGCGGTCGGCCTGAACCGAGAGCCGGCGCGCCTCGAGCAGCGCCTCATCCGGACTCGTCGTCGAAGACAGGTGCAGGAGCAGCTCGTGGGTCTTGGCCTCGCCCTGCCGGCAGTCGAAGGGCGGGTCACTGCCCAGCACGCAGGGCACGCGTTCGCAAGTATACAGGTCGATCTGCAGCCCGTCGGGGCGCAGCCGCAGGGCCTTGGGATACTGTTGCCAGAAGTTGCGGTTCGCCACCTGCAAGGAGAGTCTCTCACCCGTGAGGCCTGCCGATCCCTCGAACTTGTCGCCCCCGGCCACGAGCCGCACGTCCTCCGCAGACAGCGGTGCGGAGCCTTCGCCACGGAGGTGGTACACCCGGTGCCGGTTGTGGTGGTCCTGAACCAGGCGCACCTCCCGCAGACCCTCCAGTCCGCCGTGGTAGCCCTCGTCCTCACCAAGGGTGAAGGTCGTGGCCTCGGCCGGGAGGTGAACCGAGATCGTGCGCAGCCGCGTGCGCGGGGTCTCCGCGGTGTTGATGACGGTGTGTGTGAGCTTGATCTCTGCCGAGGCCCGGAAGAAGCGGAGCCGCAGTTCATAGGAGAAGCCCTCCTCGCCGAGGGCCTCGTACCGCCCCCTTGCCAGCACGCAGGCGCACAGCGGGCCGTTGTCCTCCAGCTCCAGCGTCTCCGGCGGCAGGGAACGGTACAGGCGGGGCGGGAAGCCCTCGAAGTTCTCCAGGGAGAGCAAAGCCTCGGTGAACACCAGGGTCTCTCGGTCGGGGAGGGCGAAGCTGTCGATGATGGCGCCCGAAGCGGAGCTGAGACGGGCCGACAGGGCGCCGGTGTCCACCGCTATCGAGCCGTCCTCGCCCTGGACGGCAATGGTCTCCGTCGCGGCGTCCGGTGGCACATCGGTTCCGTACTCCAGGGAGAAGCAGGCCCGGCCCCCCACGGGCACCTCACCGGAGGCGAAGGTGATGAGCAGCGACTTCACGCTGCCATCGGGCCACTGGGCCAGCGGAGCGAACTGGCACGGCACCTGCGCGCCCGCGGCATCTCGCAGCAGTGCCCGGGAGGCTTCCATCAACTCGCCCTGCGGCAGGGGCACCCCGCTGACGACGGGCTCCTGAGTGCGGGGCAAGTCCGCGGTGTTCTCGACCACCAGGGGCACTCGTTGGATGGCCACAGGCTCTGCCACGGCGGCGCCGGGGAGCTGCAGCGGAGGCGTGACGACCTCGTCCGCTCCCCACGGACCGGGCTCTTCATCCACCGTGAGCAGCTCGATGCGTGGCAGGGCCCAGAAGACCTCGGTGGCGAAGGGCTGCTGCACGCCGGCCTGGTCCTCCACGCGGAACTCCACCTCGAACGTGGACCCTCCGGGCGCGGAGAAGGGCACCTCGTAGAACCGCCGTTCCGGGGTGGGATTTGGGCCGTGGACGTCCCGGCACCACACCTCGGCGCCGTTGACCAGGACGCGGGCGAACCGGCGGCCCGGGAAGTCCTCGGCCGGATACCCGATCTCAGGGTTCTCACGCTCACTCCCGGCATAGTCGTCGCTGTGGTAGAAGCGCAGGAGACGTCGGATAGGGGCGGTGAAGATGGGTACGGTCAGCCGCGCGGAGGCGAAGCCTCCCTGGCTTGAGGGCTCATAGGGATGGCGCATGCGCAGAATGCCCCGGCGGTCACGGATCACGGTCCACGGACCGCCGGCCTCGAAACGCCACTCGGGGGATGTGGTGTCAATGATGACGGTCGGCAAGGCAATCACCGCCGGAATGAGATTGAGAGACGCCGACCAAGATGGGTTCGTCGCGCAGGACGCCGGAACCTACCAGGAGGGCGATGTGCTGTGGGTGCGGAACAATTGACGGTACCCGCGCCGGTGTGGGCCGGACGCTCATCGATCCGTCGCATCACCTTGCCGACCGCAGGCGTCCCGGAGCCACGGCGCAGCCACCTGTGTCCGCAACGGAGACAGTGGGGAGGCCATCCCAAGGAGCCGCGTACCATGCAGGGCATCGCTTGTGGGGACTTGAGCCTGGAGCAGGCCGGCGTGGTGGCGAGGGCCGCCCTGATCTGTCTCTTCGTGCTGGGATGGGTGGCAACCGCGACGCACGGTGCCCCGGGACGGGATGTCCCGACAGGGCCCGGCGCCGCGGGTGTCGTGCCACACCCGTGGACGCCGCTCTTGATGGGTGAGCGCTCGGTGTCCTGCTGGAACCGGGTCTACGAGTTCGCCGATGGCCTGTTTCCGGCCCGGGTGGAGAGCGGCGGGGCAGATCTGCTTTGCGGCCCGATGGGCCTGGCCGTCAAGGTCGACCCGCGGCCGCAGCCCACCTGGTCCGGCATCGACCAGGCGTGGTCACCGGCGAGCTTCACCATCGAGCGAAGCGCACCTGACGTGGTCGAGTTCACCACCCGGTCCACCTCCGAAGCGCTCACCGCCGAATGTCGCTGGCGCTTCGAGTTCGACGGCTTCTCGTTGTGCGAGCTCACCGTGGGGCCGAAGGCCGCCTCGGAGATCGTGCGCCGCATCGACCTGGTGCTGCCCCTGCAGCCGCAGTTCGCCCGCCTGTACCACCACAACCCGATCAAGCCCATCGCCCAGTGGGACCTGGAAAACGACCCCTTCAACAGCGGGGGCGTCCCGGCCGAGGGGCTCTTTTTGCCCTTCGTCAACACGCTGTGGCTCGGCGACGAG
>CAYRFY010000545.1:0-3475 GCA_964423635.1 uncultured Armatimonadia bacterium
AAAGGCGTACGGCAGAGCACGTCTGAGAACGGCTAGAGGAGGATGAGAGGGGTGTGGGCGAGGGGCCGTTTACGCCGTTTACGCCGTTGACGCCGTGGACGCCGTGGACGTAGACGTTGACTCGCGACCCGCGACTCGCCGACTCCCCGAGAAGGGGTCGGGAGGCCCTGCGGGGAATAGTTGACGAGTGTATTTGGGCCGGGCCGCCCGCGGCAATCAACCCTGGAGGAGACACGCATATGGAGGCACTCGGTATCGATATTGGTGGATCGGGGATCAAGGGTGCGCCGGTCAACGTTGAGACCGGCGAGCTCCTGGCCGAACGGCACCGCATCGTCACTCCCGACCCTTCCACTCCGAAGGCGGTGGCGAAGGTGGTGGCCGAGATCTCACGGCACTTCGACTGGTCGGGCCCGATCGGCTGCACCTTTCCCGCGGTGGTCAAGGCCGGGATTACCTACACCGCCGCCAATGTGGACAAGGGCTGGATCGGTACGGACGCCGCCGGGCTGCTGGGCGAGGCCACCGGATGTGAGGTCACCGTGCTCAATGACGCCGACGCCGCCGGGATCGCCGAGATGACCATCGGGGCGGGGAAAGGTGAGACCGGTCTGGTGTTCGTCCTCACCGTGGGCACCGGACTGGGGACCGCGCTCTTTATTGACGGGATTCTCGTTCCGAACACCGAGCTTGGGCATCTTGAGTACGACGGCAAGGAGGCGGAGGCGCAGGCCTCGGACCAGGCCCGCCGGCGGGAGGGCAAGAAGTGGTCGCAGTGGACGGCTCCGCTGGACCGCTGTCTGCAGGTGTACGAGGACCTCTTCTGGCCGGACCTGTTCATCATCGGTGGGGGCGGGAGCAAGAAGTTCGACAAGTTCGTCTCCGGCCTGAAGCGCCGGACGCCCATCGTCGCCGCCCAGTTAATGAATGAGGCGGGAATCGTGGGCGCCGCCATGGCCGCCACCGGTATGGCCGGCGTCCGGGAGTAGTCGGAGGCCGAGCGGGGGAAGCAATGGCTCAGCGCGGGCCTGTTTTTGAAGCCGCCAGGTCTTCCCCCAACGACAACCACAGGGAGAGCCACTATCTTGCTTGAGCACCGGCATCCTCATCCGCACATCGACCCGCGGCAGCCCCGTGATGACACCGAGCCGGGGACCAACCCACCGATCTTCGCCTGGAAGCCGATGGACAATGTCTCCGGCTACAGTCTGACGGTGGCCGCCGACCCGGATTTCGCGGCGCCGCTCATCGACCTCCGGGGCCTGACGGACCCCCTGTGGCTGCCCGAGGACGCCTTGCCTCCCGGTGACTATTACTGGCGGTGGGGGGCGGACGGGGAGGTTTCGGAGGCGTTCCGGTTCCGCGTGGCAAAGCGGGCCGCGGTGGTGCAGGTGCCCCCGGCCGCGCAGTGGCTGGCCCGGCTTCCCGACAGCCATCCACGCCTGTACCTCCGGCCTGAGGACACCCCCGCTCTGCGCCACGGCCTTACCCCGGAGAAGTGGGAGAGGCTGCACGCGGCGGCGGAGATCATTGTCGCCCAGGAGCACCACATCGCCGAGCCTCCCTTCCTGCCGGACAGGAACCTGGACTACAACGCCTTCTTCCGGGCCTGGAGCCCGGTGATGTGGGAATCGCGGCAGTTCGTCTCCGGCGCCCAGACCCTGGCCCTGGCCTATCTGGCGACCGGGGAGGTCAAGTACGCCCGGGCGGCCTGCGAGCGCATGGCCTCCATCTCCCTGTGGGACCCCATGGGTTCCAGCCACCTATCGCACAACGATGAGGCCCACATGTCGGTGATCTGGAACGGGTCCAAGGTGTGCGATTGGGTATGGGACCAGTTCACCGAGCAGGAGTTGGCTTTGGTGATCGAGCAGTTCCGGCGCCGCGGGCAGATCACCTACGCGCACATGCACGGCAGCGGCTCGTATGGGGTGACGCGCTTTGATTCCCACGCCGGGCGCGAGATCGTGTTTCTCGCCCTGCTCGCCCTCGTGTTCCACGAGCACATCCCGGAGGCGCGGCAGTGGCTGGAATGGCTACGCCCGGTCCTGTGCGGCATCTGGCCCGTGTGGGCGGGAGACGACGGCGCCTGGGCCGAGGGGCCCTCGTACGGCCTGGCGTATGTGGGGATCATGACCATGTTCGCCACCGCTCTCAAGCGCGGCGTCGGCGTGGACCTCTACCGCCGCCCCTTCTGGCGCGGACACGCGGACTGGCGGCAGTGGTGCTTCCCTTACTATGCCGAGTGGATGGGCTTCGGCGATCACTCGGAACGCTGGAAGGGCACCTGGGAGAGCAACGCGGACCTGGTGGAGCTCATCGACCGCGAGACGGGAGCCGGAGCCTTCTCGGACTATGTGGCCGCGCAGCGTGCCGTGGCCGAGACACTGGAGGATCGCTTCGGCGACGCCGCGCCCCGCGTGGACCCGCAAAGTCTCCTGGCCGGCCCGGCACCGCAGGCCGCGGCACCCCGGCAGTCCTCGGTGCTGCGCGTCTTCCCCGCCGCGGGCTGGGCGGCGTTTCGCACCGACCTGCACGACGAGAGCCGGGACATCGCCCTGCTCTTCCGCTCCTCGCCCTTCGGCGCCGTGAGCCACTCCCATGCCAACCAAAACGACTTCATCCTCCACGCGGGCGGCCGGGTCCTGGCCATGCCCAGCGGCTACTATGACGGCTACGGCTCGCGACACCACACCCACTGGGTCTGGCATACCAAGTCGCACAACTGCGTGACACTCTCAGACGCCGGGCAGATCATGCGCAGCCACGATTCGCAAGGCGAGATCGCCAATGCCTTCGAGGACGAACGCCTCGCGTATCTGTGCGGCAATGCGGATGCGGCCTACGCCGACCGGGCCTCCCGCTGCCGTCGGCATGTGGCCTTCCTCAAGCCCCACAACTGCTTTCTGATGGTGGACGAGTTCGTCGCCGCGCCCGGGATCGTCTCGGCGCTGCAATGGAACATCCACTCCTGGAACGCCTTCGCCGTGGATGAGGAGGCCCGGAGCTTCTTCCTCGTCAGAGAGGACAGCTCGCTGCGCGGGCACTTCATGCAGCACACCAATGCGTTTTTCACTCTCACCGACGGCTGGGACCCACCTCCGGGGACCAACAAGATCTCCGAGCAGTGGTACCACCAGTACCATCTGCGCTTCACCGTGACGGGCCTGTACAGCCGCTGCGTGCTGGGAGTGGTGCTGGCACCGGGGTGTAGCGCGGTGCCGGCGGCGAGCGTGGTCACCGAGCGAGTGGAGCGAACGGAGGTGGCGCGTATCGGGGAGGATGTGCTTTTGGTCAACGGCGGCGGCGGCATTCAGTACGAGACGGTTCGCAGCGAGGCCCTGGCGGCCCTGGTCATCGAGGGTTGTCGGTACGAGATCGGCGACGATGGGGTGCGAGTGGTGTAGGTCGCTCGTCGCGAGCGACGCCGTTGGCCGTGCCGTCGCCGTCCGCCCCGCAAGGGGCTACGCATACT
>CAYRFY010000545.1:3575-5808 GCA_964423635.1 uncultured Armatimonadia bacterium
GCATGCTGGCCACGGGTGAAACCCGTGGACCGGGCAGACTCCGGAAAGGAGCAGGCATGGACAAAGACCCGCAACTGCTGTTGCACTTCTACGAGGACATGCTGCGGATCCGCTTCGTGGAGGAGACGATCCGCGATGTCATGCTGCCCCAGAGGCTCTTCCGGGGCAGCTCTCATCTCTCCATCGGCCAGGAGGCCGTGGCCGTCGGGGCCATCCACGCCCTGCAGCCGGAGGACTACGTCATCAGCACCCACCGCGGTCACGGGCACGCCCTGGCCAAGGGGATGGACCCCTTCGTGATGTTCTCCGAGATCATGGGCCGCACCACAGGCTGCTCCAATGGCAAGGGCGGGTCCATGCACCTTTCCGAGGCCTCGATCCGCTTCATGGGGGAAAACCCCGTGGTCGGCGCCAATGCCCCCATGGCCGCCGGCATCGCGCTGGCCTCCCGGCTCCGCGGCGACGGCTGCGTGGTGGCCAACTTCTTCGGCGAGGGAGCCCTCAATACGGGGGCCTTCAACGAGACGGTGAATCTGGCGGTGCTGTGGGAGCTGCCCGTCCTGTTCCTGTGCGAGAACAATCTCTATGCCATCTCGGTACCGCTGGAGAAGTCCAGCGCGGTGATGGAGCTTGAGAATCGCGCCTGCTCGTACGGCCTCACCGGCCGCCGCCTGAACGGGATGCACGTCATGCAGGTGTACGAGGAGGTGGGACGGGCCGCCGAGGAGACCCGCCGCACGGGCAGACCCGCGTACCTCGTGTTCGATACCTACCGCTTCGAGGGCCATCACACTGCGGACAAGCAGACCTACCGCACCGATGCCGAGACCCTATCGGAGTTCCGCGAGCGCGACCCGATCCACATCCTCGAGGTGGAGATGATCGACGACCATACGGTGGACCTCGACACGACCATCGAGTACCGGGAGCGCATCCGGGCCGAGGTGGACGAGGCCTTCGACCGCGCGGTACTGGCGCCCTGGCCGCAACCTCAGGATGCCCTGACGGACGTCTACTCCGAGGGGGGAGCCCACTGATGGCCGAGCCCAGGATGCGCAATATCACGTACGCCCAGGCGGTGCGGACGGCGATCCGTGAGGAGATGAAGGCCGATGAGACGGTGATCCTCTTCGGCGAGGATGTCGGCCAGTACGGCGGGGTCTACGGGGCCACCACCGGTCTGCAGCGGGAGTTCGGCTCCGAGCGGGTGCGGGACACCCCCATCTCGGAGATGGCCATCGGCGGCATGGCGGTAGGGGCGGCCCTGGCCGGCTTCCGGCCCATCGCCGAGATCATGTACTGCGACTTTCTGGCCCAGGCCTCGGACGCCATCGTCAACAACGCCGCCAAGTGGCGCTACATGAGCGGCGGGCAGGTCTGTCTGCCTCTGGTAGTGCGCTCCCCGGCCGGCGGCGGGGCGGGCTACGCCGCCCAGCATTCGCAGAACTTGGAGGCCTGGTTCGCCCACATTCCCGGGCTCAAAGTGGTCATGCCCGGGCTGCCCAGGGACGCCCGGGGGCTGCTGAAGGCGGCCATCCGCGACGACAACCCGGTCCTATTCCTCGAGCACAAGGCGCACTACACCTATAAGGGGGAAGTTCCGGCCGAAGAGGAGGTCATCCCACTGGGTGTGGCGGACGTCAAGCGCGAGGGCAAGGATGTGACCCTCGTCGCCTGGTCCAAGACCCTGACGTTCTGCCTGGAGGCGGTGGAACTGCTGGCGGAAGAGGGCATTGACGTGGAGCTTGTGGACCCGCGCACCCTCCAGCCGCTGGATATCGAGACCCTCTGCACCTCGGTGGCCAAGACCGGGCACCTGGTGGTGGCGCATGAGGCGGTGACCTTCGGCGGGCTGGGGGCCGAGATCGTGGCCGAGGTGGTGGAGCAAGTCTGGGGCTCGCTGCGCAAGCCGCCGTTGCGCCTCGGCGCGCCCTTCGTGCCGGTGCCCTATTCCGAGCCTTTGGAACGCTTCGTGATCCCGCAGGTGCCCGACATCGTGGCCGGGGTCAAGGCGCACCTGGGGTAGCGGAGCGTGGGCCGCTGCCGGGCATGACAGGCCGCATGGCTCCGCGCCCGACGGCGTGGGGTTTTGGCCCCTCGCCGTCGGCCGCTCCCTGTGTCCTACTCCGTCTCCCGCCCCGGATGTCGCTCCCCCGGCGGTCCCCAGGTCGGGGCCGGGTCCGGGGCGGGGAGGCGGACGCGAAAGGTGGTGCCCTCTCCGGGGCGGCTCTCC
>CAYRFY010000546.1:0-5776 GCA_964423635.1 uncultured Armatimonadia bacterium
GGTTACGGCGACCTCAGCAGCCAGCTTCGTCTGTTCCTCGACGAGAAGAAGGACCTCGGCGTGCGACCCGAGAAGCACTTCGAGGAGAACGACGAGGCAGACTTCGCCGCCGAGTTCCAGGCCTCTCCACGCTCGCTGCGCGCCTTCGAGGAGAGCGAGCACCCCGACGACTGGCGCGACCTGATGCGGCTGTACATGGTTCGCCGCACCCGTCGCTTCATCATGGACAACTACGCGGTGCTCGACCCGGAGCGGGACCGGCACTACGTTGTGTTCCCTGACGGGACCAAGTCCTACTTCCCCAGGCGCGAGCCCCACAACCTGGAGTTCCGTCTTGACGACGACGACCCCGAGGACCAGTATGCCCGGCTGTATCGCAGCGAGGTGGTAGACGCCGTCAACCACCTGAACCTCCCCCGCTACGGGCTGGCCGAGTACCTGGACACACGCCAAAGCCGTAAGGCCGGCGCCGACGAGGCCCGCATCATCAAGGATCTCGGCCGCGCCGGAAGACGTCTCATGGGCTTCTGCCGTACCAACATCTTCAAGCGCCTGGAGAGCAGTGGCGACGCCTTTCTGCTCTCCCTGCGGCGCCACATCCTCCGCAACATGGTGTATCTTCATGCGCTCGAAAACGGGCTGCCCGTACCCATCGGGACCCAGGACGTCGCGACGCTGGACACCGCCACCGACGACGGGGACGCGATCGCGGAGCAAGAGACGCTTGACCTCACCGAGGAGCTTCAGGCAACGGACGAGCTGGTCTCGGGTCCGTCCGACGGCCTGGAATGGTACCGGGGCCGCGCTGCTGAGGTGTACGCGGCGTACCAGGGGCCGATGAAGAGGCGCTTCAGGTGGCTTCCCAGTCGCTTGTTCCGCCCGGCGCTTGCCGAACACCTAATCGCGGACGCACAGGCCCTCTGCGGGCTCGTGCAGGCGGCCGGGGAGTGGGACCCCGCCAGAGACGCGAAGCTCGAGGCCCTCGAGGGGCTGTTGCGCGACCGCCACGCGAGCGACAAGGTGCTGGTGTTCACCCAGTTCGCCGACACGGCGCAGTACCTTGTCCGCCAGCTACATGCCCGCGGCCTGCGTGACCTTGCCGCCGTGACCGGAGCCAGCGGGAACCCCACTCGGCTGGCCCGCAGGTTCAGCCCCCGCAGCAACGACGGTGGAGCGGGCGAAGCCTCCGAGCTGCGCGTCCTTATCGCTACCGATGTTCTGAGCGAGGGCCAGAACCTCCAGGACTGCCACGTCATCGTGAACTACGATCTGCCCTGGGCCATCATCCGACTGGTCCAGCGGGCCGGCCGCGTCGACCGCATCGGGCAGGAGCACGACACCATCGACGTCTACTCATTCCTGCCCGCAGAAGGTGTCGAGCGCATCATCAACCTGCAGACGCGTCTGCTCAGCCGCCTGAGTCAGAACAATGAAGTCGTGGGCTCCGACGAGAGGTTCTTCGACGAGCAGTACGAGAACAAGCTGCGCGATCTTTACACCGAGCGCTCCGGGGTTTTCGATGATGTGGATGACGACACCGAAGTCGACCTGGCCTCCATGGCGCTCCAGGTGTGGAACAGCGCCTCCGAGCGCGACCGCAAAGCGGCCCTGGAGCTGCCGCAGATGGTGAACGCGACCCGCGCGCATGAAGCCACTGAGGAGAGCCCCGCGGGCGCGCTGGTCTACCTGCGCACCGCCGAAGGCAACGACGCTCTGGTCCGCGTGAACCCCCATGGCCAGTTGGTCAGCCAGTCGCTGTCCGGCCTCCTGCGCCTGGCGGCCTGTCCCCCGGAGACACCGGCTCTGCAGAGGCAGGAAGGGCACCACGAATGGGTCCGCGCGGCGGTGGAGGCGGCCTTGACCGATGAGAACCTCACCGGCGGCGCTCTGGGCCCACCCCGCAGCATCCGCCGTCGCACTTACGAGCGGCTCAAGGCCCTCTTCGATCGCTCCCGGGGCACGCTGTTCGCCACTCAGGAGCTGGAAAGGGCCATCCATGCCATCTACTCCTACCCGCTATCCACGCGGGCGAGAGAGGCTCTCGGGCGGCAACTGCGGCTGGGGGCCACCGATGATGCTCTTGCGGAGATAGTGACCACGCTGATGGACAACGACCGGCTGGTGGTGGCCGAGGAAGACAGCGGCCACACCCAGGAGCCCGTGATCGTGTGCTCGGTGGGGCTGGCGTCAGGCGGCGGGGACACGGCCAGCGCGCGCCGCCCCCGTGATAAGGCCTGATACCGACGGAGGGGCACCCTCTACCTCTCAGGGGAAGGGAGGCCGTAAGCATGGCGGACAAAAGCGGCACCAGTCGCCAGGGGAAGGACTGGCTCGGGAACGACGTGACAGAGCACTTTGACCAATCAGGGAAGAAGACCGGTGAGAGCCGACCCGGCACCGACCTGTTCGGGAACCCGAGGACGGAGCACTTTGACCAATCAGGCAGGAAGACCGGTGAGAGCCGACCGGGCACTGACCTTCTCGGGACCCCGAGGACGGAGCACTTCGACCCGTCGTCCCGCAAGGTCGGGGAGAGCCGCTCGGGGACGGACATGTTGGGCAACGCCAGGACGGAGCACTTCGACCCGTCGTCCCGCAAGATCGGCGAGAGCCGACCTGGAACAGATTTCCTGGGAAACGCCAGGACCGAACACGTCGGCGGGGGACGATGGGTGACCGATGACGCGCCCGGTGGCACGGCGCGGGCCGGCGCGCCCTCGGCGGGAGGCGCTGCGTCCCGGGCCAGGGGGAGCGCAGCGGGCAGCGGCGGGACCCTCTCGCGGCCTACCTCGGGCGGAGGCTCAGGAGGCGGCGGATCCGCGCGCGCACAATCGACTACGGCCGCGACCAGGGCGATGGAACCGGCCGCCGGCGCGGACAGCATCTGGTCCACCATCTGGACGCTGTCCATCATCGTCGGCCTCGTGATCACCGGAGTCGGGGCCTGGAATGGGTACAAGAGTTCTCACGGCGGCGGAGACAACAAGGCATCCGCTCGCGCGGCCAACCTCCAACTCGTCACCACAACCGCGGTGAAGCTGCGCAAGGAGCCAGGGAGCAGCGAGCATCGCGGCGTAGCCCCGGAAGGCGCCAAAGTGAAGGTCGTGGACTACCGTGACGGTTGGTGCCAGGTGGTGACGGCGGACGGAAAGCATGGTTGGTGCAAGCGCAAGTACCTCAGCGAGGGGTGATTGGGCATGATTCAGGCCGTGATCGGGATACTACTTCTCATCGTCGCCGCTGCCGTCGTGCTCTTCGTCGGGTTCTGGTTCGTGACCGCAGCCCTGCCATGGGTGCTGCTTACTTGGATTGTGGCGGCCATGGCGACGCGGCCCGCCCTGCAAGTGCCCGCCGCGATCCTCGCGCTCGTCGCGTACCCCTTTGCTGGCTGGTGGCTATACATGGCCACCGCCGGCTGCGCTTCCATCAAGTGAGGTCTCCGATACGATGCCCATTGACACCCAACGCGTCCGCGAGCTGCTCAGACAGCTCGACCTCAAGCGCCTGTTCGTCGAGGAGCTCAACTGGGCAAACCCCCACCGCCCGAAGCTCACCATAGACCACGCGGGGCACAAGTACCGGCTCACCCCTCAGGCCGAGCAAGGCGGCCTCGTCGTCTTCTCCGTCGAGACCCCCTCCGGGGACGGTCTGCCCGACCGCTCCGCCCGCCTTGCCATCCACAGGCAGCTTCTGGACCGCGCGCAGGAGCACATCCTCGTCTTTCTCAATGAGCCCCGCACCGCAAGCCTCTGGATGTGGGTCGAGAGGGAAGGCGGCCGCCGCAAGAACGTCTACGAGCACCGCCACCACATCAGCCAGCCGGGAGATAGCCTCCTGCAGAAGCTTCAGGGCCTGGCCTTCGACTGGCACGACCTCGACGAAGAGGGCAAAGCCTCCATCGTTGAGGTCACCGACCGCGTCCGCGCCAGCCTCGCCACCGAGAAGGTCACCAAGAAGTTCTACGACGAGTTCAAGCGGCAGCACGACGCGTTCCTCGGCTTCATCTCCGGCATTGACCAGGTGCGGGACGCCGAGTGGTACGCCTCCATCATGCTCAACCGCCTCATGTTCATCTACTTCATCCAGAAGAAGGGCTTCCTGGGCGGCGACACAGGGTACCTCGGCACCCGATTGGCCGACTGCCGGATGCAGGGCCTCCCCTACTACCGGGGCTTCCTGACCACGCTCTTCTTCCGGGGCTTCGCCTGCAGGCCGGAAGAGCGCACTCAACAGGAGCGGGAGCTCCTGGGAGAGGTGCCGTACCTCAATGGCGGGCTGTTTCTCAAGCACCAGGTCGAGGAGGCCAATGAGGGCATCGACATCCCCGACGAGGCCTTTGAAGGCCTGTTTGCCTTCTTCGACCGCTATCAGTGGCACCTGGACGACCGGCCCCTCCGCAACGACCGGGAGATCAATCCCGACGTTCTCGGCTACATCTTCGAGAAGTACATCAACCAAAAGCAGATGGGGGCCTACTACACCAGAGAAGACATCACACAGTACATCACCAAGAACACGCTGATCCCCTTCATCTTCGACAGGATGAAGAGCCTTCGGAACCAGGCCGTTGACCCGCTGCCGATTGCCGACATCGAGCCGTACATCCACGATGCCGTCAAGAAGGGCGTGGACCTCGACCTGCCCGCTCACATCGCCGCCGGGCTCGACGATGTCTCGCAGCGTGGCGACTGGAACCGCGCCGCGGACGAGGACTTCGCCCTCCCCACCGAGACCTGGCGCGAGCATGTGGCCCGGCGCGCGCGGTATCGGCGCATATTGGACGACTTCGGCGCCGGCAAGATCACCGCCATCAACGACTTCATCACCTACAACCTCGATATCATCAAGTACGCCGACGACTTCATCAGCGAGACCCAGGACCCGCTGGTGGTCAACGCGTTCTACTTCCACTGCCTCAAGACCGTGACGGTCCTGGACCCGACCTGCGGCTCGGGCGCCTTCCTCTTCGCCGCGCTCAGCATCCTGGAGCCCCTCTACGAGCGCTGCCTGCAGCGCATGGAGGAGTTCCTGGCCCAGCGGAAGCGGCATCCGCAGTGGGCCCAGCCCTTCGAGGAGGAGCTGGCCCGGCTCGCCCGGCACCCGTCCCGCCGGTACTTCATCTATAAGTCGATCATCGTCGGCAATCTCTACGGCGTGGATATCATGGAGGAGGCCGTGGAGATCTGCAAGCTGCGGCTGTTCCTCAAGCTGGTGGCACAGGTGGAGGACGGGTCCCAGATCGAGCCGCTGCCGGACATCGACTTCAACATCCGCGCCGGCAATACGTTGGTGGGCTACGCGTCGCTGGAGGAAATTGAGGGAGCCAAGGTGGGGCGCTTCGACTTCGGCGGGGTCTTGGACCGCGTGAAGGCGGTGGACCGCAGCGTCACACACTTCCGGAAGCTGCAGATGGAGGAAGGCTTCTCAGCCCAGCACTTCCGGGAGGCCAAGCAGAACCTGCTGGACGAGTTGGGGGCCCTGGAGGCCGAGCTGAATGAAGACCTCCGGGTGGAGTACGGCGCCAAGGACCCTGAGGCCTTTGTTGCCAGCCACAAGCCCTTCCACTGGTACGTGGAGTTCTACGACATCATGGCCCACGGCGGGTTTGATGTGATTGTGGGGAACCCGCCGTATGTGGAGTACAGCAAGGTTAGGAAGGAGTACACCATCAGGGGCTATGAGACAGAGGGGTGCGGTAACCTGTATGGTTACTGCATGGAGAGGTCCGTAGGGCTACTCAGGGAGTACGGTCGATTTGGCATGATTGTGCCTGTGG
>CAYRFY010000547.1:0-5771 GCA_964423635.1 uncultured Armatimonadia bacterium
TGGGGTGCCGACCCGCCGGTTCGGGTGCTGCACGCGGGACCACTGCGTCGCGTGGAACAAGACGATCTACGGCGTGGGGAACCTCCGTGCCAGGTCCGCGGCGGCCGCCTTTGTTGCCTTCCAGTCCCCGGTCTCCTCGGCGACGCCCTTGACCACCACGGTATAGTCCAGCGCCGTGCCCCGGGGGAACTGTTCGCCTCCGCTGGTGCGCCGGAAGTACAACTTGTTGTACCTTCCCGGCACTTCCCAGATCATGCAATAGCTCCCCGGACCGGTGATAACCGTGGGCGTGTAGGCCAGGATACCAATGCCCATTTCGGGCTCGTACTCGGCGGCCCAGCGAACGTCCTTGAGGATCGAGTTGCCCTCCCCGTCCAGCTCCCCCTCGATCGTCGCCCCATCGGGAAGCCCCGCGATCCACCGCTTCGTACTGTCGGCCCAGCAGTGCATAAACAGGTACATCAGGTTCAGCTCCATGTCCTCCCCGGCCACGAGCTCCTGGCGCTCGATGACCTCCCCATCGGTAACCGTGAGGGTCGCCTTTGCCCGGAACTTGTGGATCGTGGAGTCCTTGACCACCGTCACCCGATGCCCCTTGACCGTCCCGCCCATCTCGATCGGCGTCTCTACGTCGTCCACCAGCAGCCTGACGCCGTGGACGATCTCGCGACCGCCCTCGGTGTGCCCGGTGCCGATCCACTTGCCGCCTGTAGGAACCAGGACGGTACCGTAGAATCCGCTGGGCGGGCCGATGAGCTTGCCATCGAACTCGAAGCTGTAGATCGTCCAGGCCTGATGGGCGGCGAAGACTATCTTGTACTGCTCCGTCTGGACGGTGAGCATGCCCTCTTCCGGGACGCCCTCATCGTACAGCCGCGGCGTCGCGCGGGTGACCGTCTGCTGCGGGAAGCGCTCCTGGAGCTCGGCCACCTGGGCCCGCACCTGTCCCTGCCAGTCCTCGCCCTCCACCGCGTACAGCTTCATGACCATCTGGTACGACAGCTCGGTCCCGGCCCGGACTTGGCCCGAGCAGGGCTGGGAGAAGAACTTGTGGTAGTTGGTCTGATCCCAGACGCTGGTCCGCGCCCCGGTGCCGCCGAAGGGCGTGATGTAGTAGAAGATGACGCCCTTGTGGGCGGCCTTGTCATACTGGGCCAGCCAGAGCACGTTTTCGTTCACCAGGTTCTGCTTGGAGGTGGAGAACTCCCCGGCGACCTCGTCTCCCTCCAGGGGCTGTGCCAGCCAGTCGGTGGTATTGGGGGTGACCGAGTAGATGAAGGCGTAGAAACTAGCGGCGGTGGTGTCTTTGGCTGCCGTGAAGTCGTGCTTGTGGATGACCAGATCCCCGTCGAAGCTCAGCTCCGCCCGGTGCTCCATGCTCCCGAACACGGAGGCCTTGCGGAGCGTCACGACGCCGCCCTCCACCGTGGCGCCGGGCTCGAGGGCCTGCTCCTCGCCATCGACCAGCAAGGCGAGCGACTTCACCTCCTCGCCCCCCTCCATCGCCGAACCATACCACTTGCCGCCTTCGCTGATGACGGCCCCCTGACCGCCGGCGGGTACCGTGGCCTGGTAGCCGCCGTAGTCGAGGGTGGTGATCGTCCAGCCGGCCGCCGAGGAGAGCTGAGCCGTGAGGTCTTCGGTCTTCACGGTCAGCATCCCCCCCGGCAACTGGGCCGAGGCGAGTGAGGCCAGTAGCAGTGTGAGAAGCATGTCATCACTCTCCCGGGAGTCCAGGGGCAGCCACCACGGTACGGGAACCGGTGGCCAGCAGGATGGACAGGATGACGGCAATGGCGGGCAGGATGGGCAGGATGGGCAGTCACAGCAGGAGCCCGGCCGGCGCCCTTGATCCTGTGTCCTGTCCTGTGGTTCTTTCGGCCGTTGCTGCCGTCAGCCGTGCATCCTGTTCCTTTGTCGTTCTCCGTTCCGACTTCGTCCGACTTGTCCCGCCGTTATCCTGTCCATCCTGTTCCTTTGTCGTTCGCCGTTGTGCCGTCAGGCCGTTGTTGGTCGCTACTTCAGCCCGTCGATCTTGGCCTTGATCTGGTCGATCTCGTCCTGGCTGGTGAGGATGCCGAACTCGGCGTCGTATTCCACCACCTCGCCGGGCTGCAGGAAGACGAGCGTCCCGTCGGCGCGGTACTTGTCACGGCCCTCCACCCGGCAGTTGGCCGGCTCCAGACCGGTCACATAGCAGCCCTGGGCCGGCATCTTCCACTGGGTGAAATACGGCATCGTGACCTTATCGTAGGTGATGTAGCAGCCCAGGCCACGGCCGCCGGCGACGTTGCGGTTCACCAGCGCCACGGTAGCCCGCTGATTCTCGTCGGTGGCCACGTCATGGTAGTAGCACATCTCGGCGATGTGCGGAATCGGCGCCGGGAACTCGCTCCAGGAGTCGATGTACTTCTCGGCATCGGCATCCCGCGGCTTCGTCTCACGGGAGTTGATGATGTACTCGCCGCCCGCCTGACACAGGGGGAAGCCGAAGTTGCAGTGGTAGAGGAACATGTGCTCCTGAGGCTCGTAGCCCAGATTCTCCACGCGGTCGTGGACCCGGATCTTGTTCTCGCCCAGCCTCGCGCTGATGCGCCGCGTGAGCTGCAAATTGGCCCGGAAGACCTGGCCCTCGGTGACCTTGCCCTGGCACCAGAAGCTGTACTCATCTCCGTCCCACTCGCCGTCGACGTAGAGGTTCTTGGCGGGGGTATGAGAGACGCGGCCGTGCAGGCCGATGCCGCCTGTCTGATCCCACGAGCCGTCGGCCTGTACCGCCGGATAGCCCTCGGGGCCGCCGTCTCCGGGGTCGACGCAGGCCGCGCCGGCCCAGCTCATCCCGCAGGTGAGTAGCAGGCCGCCGTAGAAGCTGCGCAGCCAGTTGAGGCCCTGGGGGTCGAAGTACGCCGCCGCCACGTCACCGGTCTGCGACCGCCACGCCAGGGACTCTCCGCACCACTCGCACTCCGAGATGTCCATCCCCCGGCCGGGCAGCACCGTGAAACGTAGGCCGGTGCCCGTCCGGAACTCCACCGCCTCGCAGCCGGCGGTATTGCCCTCGGCAAGCACAATCCTCTTCGCTCCGCCCACCTGGTCGATGCTCCCCACGTGTTGCAGCAGCTCTGCTTTCGTCCAGTCTTTCCCAAACAGTCTTGGCATTTCAGACCCTCCGTCATTGCGGATACAGTGTTGGTGCCTCACAAGCGCCGACCATCTTGGCCGGTGCGGTGATCTCGGCCCGGTACGACCTCCACGGCCGGCGCCCTGGCCTGTACGTTCCCCCAAGGCCAAGAGACGCCCTGTCGCGAATAGGTCTGCGACCCGCATTCACCCAACTCAGATGCTCGTTTCGACCCTGCAGCCCCGGAGGCCTTCACACCATGAGCAAGCAACTGATGCCCAGCCCCAGCAGCCGGCACTTCTATCCCTGGCCGATCACGCTGGTGAGCTGTGTCGATCAGGACGGAAAGCCCAACATCATCACCATCGGAGCTTCCAGCATCTGCTCCTCGAACCCTCCCACCGTGGGCGTGGCCATCGGCGTTGGGCAGTATTCACTGTCCCTGATCGAGCGCACCGGCGACTTCGGCGTGAATCTGCCCAATGCCGACCAGCTCTGGGCCACGGACTATTGCGGCTCTCACAGCGGGCGGGGGATGAACAAGTGCGAGGCGGTGAAGTTGACTGCGGTGGCCTCCACACAGATCGCCTCTCCGCTCATCGAGGAATGTCCCGTCAGCATGGAATGCCGGCTCATCCATCGCGTGAACCTGGGCAATCACGACTGGCTGATCGGGCAGATCGTGGCCGTTCATGTGGATGATGCGGTGCTCGACGAGAACGGCGATCTCTGTCCGGGGCGCTGCAATCCTCTGCTGTCCTTCTGGGGCGAGTACTGGTCGATCGGCGAGCGCCTGGAGAAGTGGCACTTCGCCGGAGGGTAGGGGGGCCGTGTGACGTCGACCCGCCCCCCGGGGAGCAAGTGAACGCTGCGCCCCTCGTTACTGCAGCATCTCTTCCAGCGGTACGACCTCCCCTCTGCGTTGCATGGCCACGTGCCCGGGCTCGTAGCAGCCGTAGAACGGGATATTGAGGTCCACCCACAGCACCAGGCGCTGCAGGTCTTCCTCGCTGAGAGAGACCTCGTGGTGGCCGGCGCGCAGCATCGCGATCAACTTGCTTGCCCGGGCGCCGATTCTCCCGGGCTGGGATTCCGGGATCCACTCGCCTCCATTGATGCTGTCAAACCACGGCACCAGCTCCTTGCGGGCCAGGGTCTTGTACGACCGGGTGAAGGGCTCCTTGTCTGAGGCGAACTCGCCGGTGAGCACGAGCTTTGCGGCCTCCCCCTCGGCCCTGTGGCAGCGGATGCAATGGCGGTCGAGCACGGGCTGGACGAGGCGGACGTATGAGAACGGTCGCGAGCCGTCGGGACCCGGGAGCGGCACCGCGGGCTCCCGGAGACCTGCGGCGGGGCGGGCGACCTGCGGCGTCATCTGCCGCTGCTCGTGACAGCCCACGCACGAGCGGGTCTCCCCGGGCTGCAGGTAGGTGATACTGCGCATGGTCTGCACCGCCATGCCGGCTTCATCCAGGGCCTGGAAGTAGACGGGCACTCCCGCCGGTGCCTTGAAATACGCCGAGCCGTCGGGCTCTACAGGCACCGTGCCCAGAAGCTGCCTTGCCCCGATCTGCCGGGCCGCACTCATCTTGGGGTCGTCCGCGCGGTAGGTGGTCTTGGGCAGGATCTGTACGATACGCAGAGCCGCGATGCGGTCGTCCGGTAAGGGCTGCAGGGACTGGGCGACATCCGCGAGCAAGAATCTGCCCTCGGGTGCGGCATCCTGTCGCGACGCCATCGGGTAGCTCATGGGGACGGGGCGGGCGCGCACGGGAATCGGTTCCTCGGAGGAGATGCGGCCGTCGCGGTACAGCAGGGCGCGGTTGCCGGCGGCGTCCTGCAGATACAGGCCGAAGGGCACGGTGTGCTGTGCGGTGCGGGTGTTCCATTCGGGGCTGTAGGCGACGAGGTAGAGATGCTCGCTCAGCGGCCGGGGGCTTGTATACGCCGAGTTCGGGTAGCCCTCGGCCTCGGGAAACGGCACCTCGGGCGTGAGGCGGGTGACCGGCTCCTTGCCGTCAAACTGCGCGAGTGGGTCGATCCCGATCACCGAGCCCGCCGCGTAGCCGTGGTGGGCGCCGGCGATGGCAAGCAGCTTGTGTGAGCCCGGGACCGGCCGGACGAACCACTCGCCCCAGGGCTTCTTATCGTGGTTGTAATTGCCGTACACGGCCATGGCCGCCGAACCGTCGGGGCGACAGCTCCAGACGCTGTGGGCGAGATTGGTGTGCCGGTCCACGTAGTCCCAGCGGGTGTAGAGGATCGAGCCCTCATTGCCTACGGCCGGGTGCCACTCGTGGGTCTCGTGGCAGGAGAGACGGAGGATCTCCGATCCGTCGGGCCGCATGCGGTGGAGCGTGTAGGTCGGCACCGGCCTTCCACTGCAGCGGGTTTCGCCACCGCGGCGGGTGGAGACGAAGAGGATGTCACCGTCCGGCAGCCAGCGGGGATGGATGTCATCCCACGGGCCGTCGGTGAGACGCCGTAGGTCCGTGCCGTCCAGATTCACCGTGTACACGTGATAGGCCCACTTGGCCGAACGGTCGAAGACGATCCTCCTCTCCGGGTCGCCCTGGGCGTAGGAGAACAGGACCCGCCTGCCGTCATAGGAGAGGTCGGGGCTGAGGAAGTTACCCACCGGCAAGGCGTC
>CAYRFY010000548.1:0-5754 GCA_964423635.1 uncultured Armatimonadia bacterium
CGCGCCGGCCCCCGTGGCCGCGGGCACGGCCTGACACCTCCGAGAAGGCGGGCACCTGGCTGGTCGGCGGGCACTGGGGACCTCTGGCCGCGACGGCAGAGCTCACCGTCATCCCCGATGAAGAGTCTGCTCCGATCAGCGTGACCATCGCCCCGGACGACGCCACCATCGGTGTCGCCGATACCCAAACCTACACCGTGACAGCCCAAGATCCGTACGGCAACGAGTACTCGCCCTCACCGGTGGCCGCCGACTGGACCCTCACGGACCTGGACGGCAGCTTCGATGACGCGAATACCTTCACGCCGAACAACCCCTGTCTCGGAACGCTGCACGTAACCGTCAATGGCGTCGACAGCAACGAGGCCACGCTCAATGTCCGCGGGGACGAATCCGGTGCCGGGAACGTCATCGTCTGGGACAAGGACACCCAGAAGATGTACCTGTGCTCCGATCCGGCCGACCCCCAGACGGGCACCGAGCTGGCACTCGGAACGGCGACCTACTCGCCACTGGGCGACGACATCACCATCACCCTCACCTCGGGACCCAGTTCGCTCGAGGCGGTTGTTGACAACGACGGCGTGACCAACTCCCTCAAGGTCCGGTGGTACATGCGCGGTGGTGCGGTATACCAGTGCTACCAGTACAGCACCATCGGCGGAACCACCCTGACCACCACCTACTCCCGCGGCGTGAGCCGTGTTGACGGTGGCGCCCCGCAGGCCGGCTTCTACGGCATCGGGCACGAGCCCACCGGCTACTCGGCCGGCCCGCCCGCGACTTGGTCCGGTATCGCCAAGTCCGCGACCCTCCAACCCTAGGCCCTGCACGTCGATACCGATCTGACATGGCAACACGAGCGCGCCGGCACACCACCGGCGCGCTCGTCATTGCCGACGGACTTCGCCCGTCGGCGGTACAGCCCACGGCGCTGTCCTCAGGGAAGCTACTCGAAGCGGAAGTGGTCGTCGAGGCGCGCCCTGCAGTACTGAGCGAGGCGCGAGGAGGGGGCGACCTGGAAGAACCGATTGAGGTCTTCAGGGAGGTCGATGTCCAGCGAAAGCCCCGGGCGGATTACCTGGGCGACATCCAGGTCATGGCCGAGCGCGTGCCCCAGATGGGTGTGAAAGCTGCCACTCCCCAACACCTCCCCGAACGCGTACGGGAAGCCCTCCGGCTCATTGAGCAGCATGGCGTTCGTGCCGCGCCCCCGCTCATCCGGCGCCAGGACAACGTCGGCTCCGCCGTGCCAACGGGCGATGATCGCGTCGATGTCTTCCACCGATAGCAGCGGCAGGTCCGAGGACAGAAACAGCATCGCCGCACGCCCCTTGATCCGGCTGTCCTCGCTGGCGTCCGCCACGTCTCGCCGCATCCCCAGCACGCCACCCTCAATCATTGTTGCCCCACATTCCTCGGCCAGAGGCGCGAGCTCCGCCGGGCCGCACAGGAAGGTCTCAGCCAGCGCGCCCACGTCGGCGCACACGCACAGCACATGGCGCAGCATCTGGATCGAGAGCGCTCTGCGCACCGGCCTGGGCAGCACCGAACGCAGCCGCGTCTTGGCCCGATCCAGAGTCTTCTGAACCACCAGGGCGACAAGTTCCTCTCGTGGGACGCTGGTCATGGTCCGGCACTCGCACGCCGGGCAGTGATGGGTGGGGGGCAAGGAGAGCCCTTCGCGGCCCTCCGCGTACCACCAAAGAGCCTTCGCCGCCCGCCCCCGCACCTCCTTTGCCCCGGCGCGGGCGCTCAGCGCCGCGATGCCCGTATCCGCGGCTCGCCATTCGGCCGGGGCCTGCCCCGGCGCCGCCTCACCACGCCGGCAGCCACGTCAGCCACCCGCCCGGCCCCTCGCGATTGGAGCGCGCGTAGAACGGGACCAGCTCAACCTCACCATGGCGCCGGCGCCCTCCGGCCCGGCGGTAGAGCTCGGCTCTCTCCCAGTCCGCGGCCAGCGCCACCGGCACCCGCAGCGTCGGAATGCCCTCTAAGGCCCCCTCGCCCCGCGTGGGCTCCACTTCACCCTCAGCGACCCCCCGCACACGCTCCAGCGCGACATTGGGTATACTCGCCTGCTCCAGGCAGTACACCAGCGGGCCGCGACGATACGCCATCTGCCCCCGACATTCCGCCGCCGCCGGATGGCCCTCGATGACGGTGGGCGCCATGGGCATCTGCAGCGTCACCGTCGTCCGCGCCTCCCAGCGCCGCCGGATGCCCATGTACTCCCCGGGCCGCGCTCCCGCCAACGCCCGGCCGCCTACCTCCACCGTGGCCCCCTCGCACCAGCCGGGGATGCGAAGCCGCAGCGTGAACTCCGTGGGCTCCGGCACCGACACCTCGATGGCGACGCGGCCGTCGTGGGGGTACTCCGTGGACACCGATACCTCGACACCGGTCCCATCCACCAGATGGTGCCGAGCCTTGCAGGTCGTGTACAGGTTTACCAGCAGGCCTTCGGCGTCGGCGGAGAAGACGTACTCCGGAAGCTGGCCCAGGAAGCGGATCGCGTTCGGGAAGCAGCAGGTGGTGCTGTGCAGCCCGGGCAGCCGGGTGCGTGTGAAGGCACTGTGCCCGTGGTCGGTGGCCATGAAGGCCTCATTCAGCACGCGGATGGGGTTGTAGTAGAACACCGCGAGCTGATCGAGCGACAGGGCACCCAGGAAGTGGTTGTACAAGATGGTCTCGATGCGGTCGAAGTGCCCGGCTTCCGGCTTCAGGCCGTGCAGCCGCCAGCCCAGGAACATCATCCCTACCGAGGCACAGGTCTCCGCGACGCGACCGCTCTGGGGCAGGTCATACGGCAGCTCCGGGATGATCTCCCCGGGACGGAACGCTACCCCGCCCGTGGGATAGCACCGTGTTTCCGCGATCTCGTCCCATAGCTGGGGCACGTATTGCATCCGCAGCGGGTCACCGGTCTCCATGGCCAGCTCGACCAGCGCCGTCAGAAGGTACCCGACTCGCACCGCATGGCGTCGCCCGGCCCCGCAGTTGAGTTCACCCACCGTCGGGGTCACCTGGAACATGCCCGCGATCTTCCCGGCGAAGTCTAGATAGCGCTCGTGTCCCGAGGCGCGAGAGAGCCTCACCAGCGCCAGCTCGATCTCCGGGTGCTCGTGGTCGCCGACCCCGCCGAAGTAGTCGTTCCCCTGCTCGTAGCCGGCCAGGAGGAAGTCGGCCCAGCGGCAGGCGGCCTGCAGCAGCCGCTCGTCCCCGGTGGCCCGGTGGTGTGCCACCGCGGCCTCCATCAAGTGTCCGGCACAGTACAGGTCGTGCCACATGCCCGTGTCCCAGCGGCGCTCGGGCTTGATGTACGTCGCGATCGGGCCGTCCGCCTCCCGGGCCTGCAGCAGCATCTCCACAACGCTTTCCATCTGCTCGCGAACCAGGTCCGCCCCGGGGTCATGGATCACCGCATAGGCGGCCCCCTCCAGCCACTTGAACAGGTCCGAGTCCGGGCCGTAGCGGATGTCCTCCGGGGCGAAAGCCTCCCCCTTGAGCAGCCGCCGGAACCCACCCGGAAGCGGGCTAGAGAACGCCGCGGGAATCGTGCGGGTGATGTTCCCCCGGACCCGCTCGCCCAAAAAGCCCTGGACGTCGAGGGTCCCCAGCGGCAGCGGCCGGCATTCCGAGCCGCTTTGCGACCAGTTCCCGATCGCGGGCATCATGGCAATCACACCTCTACCGGTGGGACCGCATCCGTCGCGGCCCTTCGCGTGTACGGCGGCATGCCGTTCGACATCTGTCCCCGAGCCACCTCCGCTTGCCGTCAGGTGAGCTTCAGGATCGGCCCTCAACTGCCGATGCACTACCCAGGGTGCCTTGCCTCATCACCGTGACCGCGCGACCGCCACAGGGTTCAGCAAACCACACCAAGGAGGCCCCGGCCGCAGCCGCGCCGGGTGATAGCCACGTGACCTATCTATCAGCGCCCGCAGATTCCCAACTCCGGGACCCGTCACTAACCGTCGCCCGGATCGGGTCGGTCCCGAGATTCGGCCAGATACTGCTGAGCAGCGGCGCCGTGACCCCTGAAGCGCTCGCGGACGCCCTGCATCGGCAGCGCGAGGAGGGCGGCAGGCTCGGGGAGATCCTCATCCGCGCGGGCCTGATTGGCCACGCGGACGTCGCCCGCGCCCTGGCCCGGCAGTTCGCTCTCGATTACCACGACCTTGCCGCCGCGCCCCCCGCCCTCGAGGCCATGGTGCACTTGCCCATTCAATTGTGCCGGCGCCACAACGTGGTGCCTGTGGAAGTGGACGCAGACGGGCTCCGGGTGGGCCTGACCGATCCCACCGACACCGGCGCCCGGGAGGCCGTGGAGAGCCTCGTGGCGGCCCGGCAGGTGCAATGGGTCGTCGTCGCCGAAGACGCACTGGACGCCGTGCTGGCCTCCCGCGAGGGGGCTCAGCCCGCGATTGTGCAGCCTCTCGCCGCCAACGCCTCCGGAGTGGTTGCCGCGGACGGGACGCTGCTGCGGGGCACGGAGTGTCCCGCTACCCGAACGATCGTCACGATACTCTCGCGAGCCGTGGACGAGGGCGCGCAGGCCATATACCTCGAGCCCTACGGGGCTCAGAGCGCCATTCGCTTTCGCGTCGATGGCCGCGTGAGTATGCTCGTTGCCGTGTCGCAGGAGGAGCACGGCGCGCTCCTCAATCGCCTCACGGACATCTCCGGCCTTGCGGGCATGGACCTCGGCGTCCTGCGAAGCGGTCACTTCAGGTTTCTCGGCCCCCACGGCGCGACCGAGGTGGCGGCCTGTGTGATCCCCGTTGTGGGAGGTCACAACGCCACTCTCCGCCTGACTTTCACCGCAGGAAAGCCGCGTGACCTCACGGACCTGGGGCTCCCCTACACCTCCCAGGCGAAGCTGCGAAACCTCCTGGCCGGGCCTCCGGGACTGGTGGTGGTCGCCGGTCCGCCCCGCTCGGGGCGGTCCACGGTCCTGCGTGCTCTGGTAGGGCAGATCGACGCCGGCTCCCGGCGCATCATGGCCCTCTGCAGTGGGTCACAGCCGGCGCTGCCCCGCATATCGACGGTGTGTGTCGGCGAAGAGACGGGTCTGGGGTGGAACCGGGCCCATGGCGCCATGGCGCTGCAGGACGCCGACACTCTCGTGGTCGACGAGATCGCAGACCCTCAGAGCGCCGCGGTCTGCGCCGAGGCGGCCATGAGAGGCGCCCTGGTCCTCGCGACAACCACCGCCGGCGGCATCGGGGAGGCCCTGTCGCGACTGCGCTTTCTCGGCATCGATCGGTCGGTGCTGGCGGCCTCGCTCTCGGCCATCCACTGCGGGCATCTGGTGCGCCTGACGTGCGAGCAATGTGGCTGCGAGCAGGAGATTGGCGTGGCCGCTCTGGCGCGACTTCGTCAGGCACTGGGGACGGCCGACCTGCCGAGGGTACAGAGGCGGGGCCCGGGGTGCGTGGCCTGCGGCTTCACGGGCTACCGGGGCAGAGAAGCTGTGGCCGAGCTCGCCGTGCTCGACGACGCGGCCCGTGAGGCGCTTTACGCTGGGGAGCCCGAGGCCGGGCCGGGCGAGCTCAGGCCGCCGCGGGGGGCGGACCTTCCCGACAGGGTGCGCGCCGGAATCGAGCAGGGCAGGACTACCGTTCAGGAGGCTCTTGCGGTATTGTCGCGGTACGTGTCCGGATAGATGCCCAAACGGGCGCACTTCTTGACGTTTCAAGCTATTTCCGGGGCCGCAACCAGGCCGTTGGCCACCCCGTAGGTCGGGCTTTC
>CAYRFY010000549.1:0-3942 GCA_964423635.1 uncultured Armatimonadia bacterium
GCCGCGGGGGTGGCCACTTTCCACGGCGTCCCGGCGGGTACGTACCCCCTGGAGGTCGGTCATCTGGGCTACGAGCGTCTGAGCACGGAGGCCACTTTGGCCGCCGGTGCTCGCGAGCCTATGAGCCTCAAGCTCGTTCCTGCGCCTCCGGTTGCCGTCGGCGGCCGGGTGATGCTGGCCGGTGATGGCAGACCGGTGGCCGGTGCCCGCGTGGAGATCGCGCCCGCGGCCGTCGCGGCCGCCGTGCAGGGGCCGTGCCACTGCATCTGCGCCTGGGACGGCACCTTCACCGTACCCGAGCTCCCGCCCGGGATGTACTCGGCCCAGGTTCAGGCTCCCGGCTGTGCGCCCCTGCGCACCGAGCTCCAGGTGGCTGCGGACATGGAGCCCGTGACCTGGGAGCTGGCTCGGGTCACCGGGGCCGAGGACCTCAGCATCACCGTCCAGGACGCCCGAACCGGGCCGGTGGCCAACGCGGATGTAACGGTAGCCGAGGCCTGGCCCCGGGGCATCGTGGCCCGCGGGCTCACCGACGCCCGGGGCCAGATAACCTTCGCCGCAGTGCCCACCACGTCCCTGAACTGGGAGACCCTAGCGGCCGCGGATTCCGTGGCCGGGCTCTGGGAGCAGGCCGGCCATCTCATGCACCTGACCACCGAGGGGGGCGCACTACGGGGACGCTACGGCGCCTTTGCCTGCCAGTTGGAGGGCCGGAGCGACGGGAAGACCGCCACAGGCCGCTGGACCCAGTCGCTGGGGGACTACACTCCGGCCGGGACTTTCGCTCTGAACCTCGCTGAGGACCCCAATGTGCTACAGGGCTCGTACAAGGTGGACGGGGAGGACGGCGCCGGTGGGAATTGGGGCTGGACGCGGCTGGGCAGCTCGGAAAGCTCCGGCTTTTCCGGCGGGCTCACGGTCTTCGTGGCCGCCGAAGGCCATCAGGACACCGCCGTCCCCTTGGCCGCGGGCTCCGGCTCCGTGGTGGTGCCGCTCAACGCCCTGGACGAGATCGCCGAGCAGGAGCCCAATGACGAGTTGGCCTCGGCGCAGCTCATCGCTCCGGGGGCCACGGTGGAGGCCAAGATCAATGCGGTCGGCGACCACGACTGCTTCCGCTTCCGTCTGCCGCATCCGGCACTGCTGCGCCTGGAGATCAAGCGCCCCGGCGACCAGTGGATGAAGGCGATCCTGCACCGGCCCAACGGCGACGTGGTGGCCGACTGGGGAGCCACCGGGGGCCCGATGATCACCGACACCCGGGCGCTGCCGGCCGGAGATTATGTGCTCCTGTGCCGACAACACAGCGACAACGCCGCCTCGCCCGAGCCGTACTTCATCAGAGTAACCTGCCGCTGGGCGCCGGACCCGCACGAGCCCAATGATGACTTGAACTCTGTGCGCACTGTCCGCCCCGGGCAGGAGCTGCGCGGCTTCATCTTCCCCGCGGGCGACAGGGACCATTTCCGCTTCGAGGTCAAGCGACCCAGTATCGTCCGGTTCACCTCCCCCGCCCACCCGCTCTGGCGGAACGTGGCCATCCTCGACAGCGCCGGCGAACAGGTGGCCGACAGAGGCATCGCAGGCGGAGCCGGCGAGCTGGTCAGCCAGTTGTCCCCCGGGCACTACTTGCTGCGGGTGCGCCAGTGGAACGACAATGACGTGTCCCTGGAGCCCTACGTGGTGCGTATGGAGCTGCAGGAAGACGACGGCATCGAGGACACCGAGCAGCCGGCGGGGAGCGTGGCGGCCCTGCGCGACCTTTCCGTGGACGCTCAGGTGGCGAGCACGATCTTCCCCGCCGGGGACAACGACTATTACCGCGTGGCCGTTCCGCAGGCGGGGCGGCTGCATGCGTCGCTGCTGCGGCCGTCGGAGATCTGGGCCCACCTGTCCCTGCGCGACGGCAGCGGAGCCGAGCTGGCCGCGGTCGGCTCCACCGGAGAGGCCGGCGAGCTGACCTGGGAGGCCCCGGGCCCGGCCACCGTCTACCTGCAGGTTCGGCAGTGGGCTGACAACGCCGCCTCCACCAACCCCTACACTATCCGCACCTTCTTCGAGCCCTGCGACGAGCTGGAAGCCCTGGGGCGCAATGACACGGAGCACACCGCGTCCCCGCTGGCCCTGGGCGAGACCGTCGAGGCCACTATCTACCCCAACGGCGATAACGACTGGTACGCCGTTACAGTGGACTTCCCGGGCGTCCTGCGTCTCAGCGGCCGCAATCAGGACGGCATCTGGATGGTCCAGGAGCTGTGGGACAAGCAGGGCAACCAGATCGGCCGGGAGGGCCTGACCTCCAAGGGTGCGGACTACCAGTGGGAGCGCCCCGTGGCCTCCGGCGAATACCTGATCCGGGTCAGTGAATGGAACGATAACGCCGGCCACGTGGGGCCCTATTCGCTGAAAGCGACCCTGATACGCGCCGAGACGGCGGAGACCGAGCCGATGGCCACCGACCCCGTGCGTCTGCTCAAGCTCGGCGAGGCCCAGAGCTTCCGCATCGACCAGGCCGGCGACCGCGACCGCTTCGTCTTCGACACCCCCGCAGCGGGCAACTACAAGCTCCGCGTGCACCACCCCATGGGTATCTGGGTGGTCGCAGAGATGTTCGATGACCGCACCGGTGAGCGGGTGCAGGAGTTCCGCTATACCTCAGCCGGAGAGTCGGTCAGCGAGTTTGAGACCCAGGGCCCCACGCGCTACCGCCTGGAGGTGCGGGAGTGGAACGACAACGGCTCCTCGCCCTGGAACGGGACGATCGCGGTGGATGACGGCGACCGGGCCATGTGCGCCGAACGTCTGACGGCCCTGGCCGATCCGGTCGATCCGACCCTGGTGACCTTCTCCCGCGAGGCGGAGCCGGACATGCCTCGCGCGGCCGCGGTGGAGATCGACGCCGACGGTGACGGAAACATCGACACCTCGATACCCCTGGACGGCAGCGGGCAGTTCCGCTACCCGGCCGAGGGGCTCTACCGTGCGGTGGCGCACCTGCGGGCCGACAGTGGAATGCTCACCCGGACGGACCTGTGGGTCGAGGCGATCGGACCTGCGGAGCGCACCGGCGTGCAGCTCATCGTCGACCGGCCCGGCGAGGGCCAGATAGTGGAGGAAGACCTTCCGGTACAGGTGCGCGCCATCAGCTATACCGGCGCGAAGATAGCGAGAGTAAGCGCGACCCTCGACGGCACCGCCCTCCCCACGGCCTACACCGCCCCCTACACCTTCCAGGTGCCCTGGCGCTCCCTGGGCGGCGGAGAGCACGTCCTTGCCGTCACCGCCACCGATACCACGGGCGTGGAGGCCGGGCTGCAGAGGCGCTTCTCCGTCTCCGATTACTTCGGGCTCTTGCCCCGCGACGGCGCCACGATGTCGGGCAATGCCGTGCGCGTGAGCTGGTCGGCAGGGACCTTCGGCCCCGCCGCCGTGCGCTACAGGGCCAAAGACGCCCAGCAGTGGCAGGAGGCGGTGGGGGAGAGTGGCCGCGAGCGTGTGGTCCTGCTTTCCTCCCTCGAGGCCTCGGTGCCCTACGAGTTCCAGCCTCTGGGCGGCGCAGAGCCCGGGCCGGTGCGCACCGTGACCCGCGTCAAGGGCCTCGCCTTCGGCAGCAGCCGCTATGGCGCCAACATCAACCGCGACTACGACCAGCGTGTGCCCATCTCCGTGCGCAACCACGGCGAGGAGCCGCTGACGGTGAGCCTCGTCTGTGGCAGGCCCCAGACGGAGGACCTGCTCCTGAGCTTCGTGGGCGAGGGCTCCGAGGACACGCCGGTGGAGTTGGGGCCCGGCGAGGAACGCCAGTTCACCCTCATCTTCAGCGCGCAGGACGCCGTGCATCCCCAGTTCACCATCCCCCTGCGCATCGTGTCGGCCGACGGCTACTCCGATGAGGCTGAGATGGCGGTGCATGTGAAGCTCCCCGAGGTCAAGCTGGAATGG
>CAYRFY010000549.1:3952-5747 GCA_964423635.1 uncultured Armatimonadia bacterium
GCCCACTCCCGAGGGCTACGGACGCCTGCTGCGCCTGAGCAATAAGGGTGACGGCCTCACCGACCTGGCGCTGAGCAGCGACAGCCCGGACATGTCTGTCTCGCCCCGGGTGGAGCACGGCATCTTCCCGGCCGGTGCGAGCATGGAAGTGCGTGCCCTCCCCCGGCTGTACGAGGGCTTCCGCTCGGCGCAGGCGCAGATCTCGGCCTCCGCGGTGGACAAGACGGTGCCCTTCCCCGTCACCGTCGCGCTCAAGGACGGCGAGCAGGTACACGGCCTGTGGGTTCGCCCCGGCGGCGAGGACATCGACGAGCAGCAGGCGGAGCTCCTGGAAGCCCGGCTCATGTCCGGAGCGTATCTCAGCCCCGAGTATGTTGATTGGTCGAAGGGCTACAGCCCCCAGGACACCGACGGCGACGGCCGCCCGGATCGCTGGGTCGTGATGGACAATGTGGAGCGCATCCTGTGGGTGGGTGAGGACACCGATGGCGATGGGCAAGTGGACTTCGCCCACGCCGACATCGGCTTCGACGGCCGGTACGACTACTCCGGCATCAAGGGCGAGACGGGCTGGGAAGAGACCAACCTCGCCTCCGGCTGGCTGGAGATGGGCTTCAAGCTCCCCGGCGCCCTCTCGGGCTACCAGCCCCACGATGTGGACGTGGTCCTCAACGACCGACTGGTGGGGAGCCTCACCGACACCCTGCCTCAGGGCAACTTCCGCTTCCGCATCCCCCCTTCGGCCTTCGCCTTCAATACCCAGGGCAGCCCTGAGGGCAACCAACTGGGCATCCGCTCCCGCCACGTGCGGGGCGGGCACTATGTGGTGACCAGCGACTTCCGCATGAAGCTGGGGCTCACCGGCACCCGGGCCTGGGTGGTGGCGAGCTCGGAGCAGGAGGCCCGCGAAAAGTTGCAGAGCACCCCCGGCCTTTCGGTGGGCGCCCCGGACGTGAGCGTCAATTCCGATGAGGTGCGGCTCAGCGGCGTCGCGCAGCCCACCGCCGGCGACGAGGTCCTCGTCACGGCCCCGCTGCGCAATCTCGGCGCCGTGGCGGCGAAGGAGGTGGCTGTCGCGGTGTTCCGGCAGGACGTCGCGGGCGGCCGAGTGGAGCTGGGACGCCGGTACGTGGAGTCCGTGCCGGTGGGCGGCCAGTCGGTGGTCGCCGTGCCGATCCAGGTCCCCGCAGGCAACTACAGCCTGACGGTGGTCGTCGATCCGGACCGGGAGCTGGCCGATCTGGACCGTGACAACGATACCGGCGCTCTCCTGGTCAGCGTCGCGGGAGACCCCAACGTCCCCACCGTGCAATTGCTGGAGCCCGGTGACGGCGCTACGCTCGCCGACAGCGTCACCACCGTCAAGGTGCGTGCCACCGATGATGGTGCCGTCGCTCGCGCGGAGCTGCGGGTCGGCGGCGGCCTGTGGGCCCCCATGGCCCACGAGGGCGAAGGGGTGTTTTCAACCACCGCGCTTCTGCAACCCGGGCAGCACCGGCTCACCGTGCGGGCCGTGGATGATGCGGGGAATGCCGCCGAGGCCGGGGCTCAGGTGACGGTCACCGCCGCCCTGCCCGAGGTGAGCATCACCGCTCCGGCGGCCGGCGCCTCCATCGACGCCCGTGAGGCAACGGTGGAAGCCACCTGTGGCCGCCGGGTCATCCTGGCCGCCGCCCGCGTCAATGGCGGGCCGTGGCAGCCCATGGAGTTGCAGGGCGGCACCGCCCGGGCCCAGGTCAGGCTCCGCTTCGGCCCCTGTCTGATCGAGGTCATGGGGGCCGACGAGCGGGCCGTG
>CAYRFY010000550.1:0-5731 GCA_964423635.1 uncultured Armatimonadia bacterium
GTTCATGGGTGATGAACTCCAGAGTGTCCAGGTAGTTTTGGTTCCAGCGCTTGAGCTCACCGGCGGCGCGCTCGAGGTCCTGATTGCTGTGGCGCAGTTTCTCGTCGCGCCCTCCCAGAGCCCCCAGCATCTCATTGAAGGACACCGTCAGCCGCTTGACCTCATCCTGCCGGGCACTGCTTGGTTCCGGCAGGCGATAGGCCAAATTGCCCTGTGCCACCTGGGCGGCGGCATGGTTGAGGCGCATGATGGGCCGCGCCAGTCGCCCGGCCAGCCAGGTACTCACCGCCACCGCGACAATCAGGCCGGCCACCAGCACCCCGACGAACACCACCATCACCTGGCGGCTCATCTCGTCGTAGCGGTCCTTGAGGACCCCTACGTACAGCACGCCGATCGTGTGCTTGTCCGGGTCCTTGATGGGCTCGTAGGCCGACACGTACCAGGAGCCCACTACGAAAGCGGGACCGATCCACGTCTCGCCACGGCCCAGGACCTTGTCGTGGACTTCCTCCGAGACCTGCGTTCCGATGGCCCGCTCGTCGTCGGGGCCCATGACATTGGTGGCGACTCGCACGTCGCGCAAGAAGACCGTTACGGTGCCGAGACTCTTGCCCTTATAGACGGCCTGGGTGAAGATGTTATCGCGGATGAAGTCCACCAGGTCGAAATTGCGGGTGAGGACTACCCCGCCCCTGACGACTCCGGTGATCGTCCCCGGCGGCCGGATAATGGGTGCCGCCACCTCCATCACCAGCGCCTCACGGATCTCCCTGGGCCCACCCGTCTTGGCCCGCGCCGTCGGGACGACTTCGACGTAGGCCCTCGAGGCCAACTGCGCGCTCTCGGCGCTGAGCTCCCGGGGGCTCATCAACCGTGTTCCGGCCGCGGCCCGGCCCTGCTTGAGTGCCGCCCGCACCACCGGCGTATGGGAAACGTTCATGCCCCGCGCGTCCCCACGCGCGGTGGCCACGACAACACCGCTTTGGTCCAGGACCTGCAGATAGTCGAAGCCCGACTTCTCGCGCAGGCCTTCCAGCACGCCCTGGGACACGCCGTCGCCGAACAGCTCGGGTTGCCGCGTGATCCAGTCGGCGATGACGTCGCAGTTCTTCTGGCCCTCGTCCAGGCGTTGCTGCAGCACCGCGCGGGCCGTCTTGAGGGCGACAGCGACCCTACGCTGCGCCTCCCCGACAACCATCTCATTGATCTGAACGCTTCCCACCACGACGGCCAACAGCCCTACCAGCAGGGCCACGGACAGGAAGCAGATCAGCAGCTTGGTGCGCAGCGGCAGGTCCATGGATCCTCATGCATCTCAGGCGCAGCCCACTGCTACAGCGTCCGGCAAGACCCTGTAAGTCCGGCCGAAAAGCCGGGCCTGCCGAGAGGATGTCATCCTGAGCGTCAATCTCGCGTAGCGAGATAGCAAAGGATCTCGCCATATGCCAGGAGAGTCTTCGAGCTTCTCCCTGCGGGAGCGGGCGCTCTCAGAATGACATTCTCGGCGAAGGCGGCCTTTTCGGCCGCACCTCTGGACCGGGCCACAACAGGCGGGACGGTCCGGCCGAGGGACATCCGACAGGCCGGTGCCCCCGGCCTTCACTTGCCGGACATGCCCGTAGGCCCCGAAGCCTCCTGGGGCGCTAGAGCTGGGCGCTCTGCAGCTCGGCGTGCGCCTCGGCGGTGTAGTGGGCGATGATGTTGGCGACCTCGTCAGGCGAAACGTTGGCATGGACCCGGTCATTGACCATGACGACGGGAGCCTGCCCGCACGCCCCCAGACAGCGGGCCTCGTTGATGGTGAACAACCCGTCGTCGGTGGTCTCTCCGGGCTCCACGTCGAGCTGCCTGCAGACCTCGTCCAGGACGGCCTGGCTGCCCCGCACATAGCAGGCGGTGCCCAGGCAGACGCTGATGGTATACTGCCCCTTGGGCGTCAGGGAGTAGTAGGAGTAGAAGCTGGCCACACCGGCAACGTATGCCGAGGGCACCCCGAGGGACTGGGCCACGTGATTGATGGCCTTCTCCGGCACGTAGCCGAAGAGGTCCTGCACGTAATGCAGCACGGGCATCAACGCGCTCTGGACGTGCCCGGGGTTATTGGCCTTCTGCTCGGCGATGTACACGTCCAGCCTGTTCCACCATTCGGGGGTCTCGAGGATCTGTCTTTGATAGCGCATTATTCCTGCGCCTCCTGCGGTCGGATGCCCACCGGCACCCGGGCGTAATAATGGGTGTGGAGCAACTCGTGAGCCTTGTGGCCCATCGGCTCGCCCAGGTAGTCCGCATACAGCTTTTGAATGTCCGGGTTCAGGTGGGACTTGCGAATGGCCCGGCTGTCATCCAGGTTGTACAAGGCCTGCGCCCGCTTGGCCAACATCGCTTCGTCCAGCGGGATCGCGTCGGCACCGGCGTACGGCTGGCCGCCACCGCCGATGCAGCCGCCCGGGCAACCCATGATCTCGATCCAGTGGAACTCCTCGCCGGCCCGCATCCGCTCCAGGAGTTTGTTGGCACTGCCCAGACCGTGGGCGACGCCGATGTGCAGCTTGACGCCCTCGAAGTCCAGGAAGCACTCGCGAACACCCTCGAGACCCCGGACCTGGGTGAAGTTGACGGCGTCGTCCGGCAACTCCTTGTCGAAGATCATCCAGTAGGCCGTGCGCAGGGCCGCCTCGGTCACCCCACCGGTGACTCCGAAGATCGCGCCGGCGCCGGTAGACTCGCCCAGGGGAGAGTCCGGCTCCTCGGGCTGCAGGGAGGTGAAGTCGATGCCCATGTGCTTGACCAGCCAACCGAACTCGCGGGTGGTGAGGACGGCGTCCACGGCGGGCACGCCGTTGACGTACAACTCCGGCCGGGTGGCCTCGAACTTCTTGCAGGTGCAGCACATGAAGGCCGCGCTGTAGATCTTGGACGGGTCCACTCCGAGCTTCTCGGCCAGGAAGGACTTGACCACCGCGCCCTGCATGCTCATGGGCGACTTGGCGCTGGACAGGTACTGCATCATGTCCGGGTGGAACTGCTCGCAGTATTTGACCCAGGTGGGGCAGCAGGATGTAATGTTGGGCAGGTGGCCGGACTTGAACTTCTGCACGAACTCGGCGGCCTCTTCCATGATGGTCAGGTCGGCCGAGAACTGGGTGTCAAACACGTAGTCGATGCCCATGCGCCGCTGGGCGGCGAAGGACTCGCCCTCCCAGGCCGTGCCGGGCGGCAGGCCGAAGCACTCGCCGATGGCGGCGCGCACCGAGGGCGCCATCTGGCTGACCACGATGAGCTCCGGGTCCTCGATGGCCTTGAGGAAATCCGCCGTCCCGTCCTTCTCGAGGAATGCCGCGGTCGGACAGACGTTGACGCACTGCCCGCAGCCGGTGCACACCGTCTCCGGCACCGGGGCGTCGTGGGCCGGCATGACCACGGTACCGAACCCGCGCCCGACCTGGCCCAGGGCCGCCACCTCCTGCACCTCGCCGCAGATGCGCACGCAGCGGCCGCACAGCACGCATTTCTCCGGGTCGCGGATGATGGCGGCCCCGGAGAGGTCCTTATCGTAGCGCTTGCGCTCACCGGCGAAGAGCCGCTCGCGGATGCCCATGGTGTTGGCCAGGCGCTGCAGCTCGCAGTTGCCGTCGCGCTCGCAGGTGTTGCAGTCCTCCGGATGGTTGTCCAAGAGCAGCTCCACGATGTCCCGGCGCAGCCGGAGAATCTCGGGAGTATGCGTCTTGACCACCATCCCCTCGGCGGCCGGGAAGCAACAGGAGGCCACCGGGTTGCGCTGGTTTTCCACATCCACGATGCAGACGCGGCAGGCCCCCGCCATGGACAGCCGCGGGTGATAGCACAGCCGTGGGACCCGTATCCCCACGGTGTCGGCCGCCTGCATGATCGTGGTGCCCTTGGGGACCGTGACCTGCACCCCATCAATCGTCAGTGTGATGTCCGACATCGATTCTCACCTGTCTTTGACAGTATCTGCCAGAGCCTGTTCGAAACACTGCCGCGCCACGGGGCCGGCCTCGCGGTGGCTCCGGGGCTCGCGACCCCGACGCCCCTTGAGCCGGTGAACTCCCCGCCTCCGGGCTATCCGCCTTGTGGGATGTTACACAACCGACCGGACACGAAGATGGCTGCGGGGGGCGCAGCCAAGTTTGTGATTTGTTGCACATATCCAGACCCAAACACTCATGGACTGGCCGTCTCCGTCTCCGGCCAGTCTCCTGCCAGCTCGCTGACGTCACTCAACCGAGATACAGGAACCCATCATCGCTCATGGAACAAGCCAGGCACAAACGGCTTGTGAATTCAAGCACATACTCACCGGCCTACAGCATTTAAGGCTGGCCAGACTCTCGTCGACCAGCCCCCATGCGCCGTCTTCAAATCAGCCAGAACCGCGGATACTCGAATTGTGGCACAAACCCGCATCGATGTCAATCCCCAAAGGTCGCTTCTATAACCAGGTGATATGCGACCGTGCAGACCCCGGCAAACGCGGCGCAGACCAGGTTGCCACCGACGTCGGGAGGATCACGTTTCCGTGCTGCCGGTCAGTTTGGCCACATGCCCAGCGCCTCCGCCAGCGGCTCTCCCGACCGGGCCTCGGCCTCCGCCGCCCGGTGGAGGTCTTCCAGGGCACCGGCCACCCGGCGACGATCTTCCAGCTCCCCCTGGGCGGGGAAGGGGAAAGCGGCGGCCATGCGCTCCAGGGCCTGTGCGGCCTCGCCGTAGTCCTCGGCCGCCACGCTCAGGGGCTCGGCCACGTCTTCATTGCGCTCGGCCAGGCGCAGGAGATAGTCGGCCGCGAGCCGCCTGCTTTCGGCATAGCACTGGCTGCAATAGGCATGTCCCAGGCCGTCGGCGATGCCCTCCTCGAGCGCACGGATCCACAGGTCATAGGCGCCGAGGCCGAAGCAGTAGTCCGCCCTCCCACTCACCTGCCGATGCACCTCGATGGCCCGGACCACGGACTGTCGATCGCCCTGGCCCACGGTGACCTCCGTCGCGGAGGGGAAGCCCAGAGCATACAGTCCGCCGGGAGCCTGCAATGCCGTGAGGTCAATGGGCTCCATGGGCTCTCCGGTGAGCAGACGGTGACACAGCACGTGGTAGCTGCCGTCTTCGACCCCCGTCACCACTCCGTACTCCGGCAGGTAGGTGCCCCAGATCACACAGGGCCTCCCGGCGGCGATTTCGCCTGCCACCAGGTCGTACAGCGCCCGGCAGTGGGCGCGGTCGGCCTCGGTAAGCTCGTCGGTCAGGTACCAGTCACCGGAGTCGAACTGAAGAGTCGTGCGTCCCAGGTGACGCAGACCATCGGCAAGCAGGCTCCTGCGCACGGTGGTCGGCCCCGCCACGTTGGCGTTATCGTACATCGCCATGGAGAAGGCATAGCCGCTGGCCCCGGCGATATCCATCAGATCGCAGTCCACGCCCAGGGACTGCAGGCAGGTGGTGGTCGCCCCGACCCAGCTCAGCCAGGCCGGCTGCCACTGCACCTCGGAGGGCACGAAGACCGCGCTTCCCGGCGTCTCGGCGGCCGCGGGATCGTCGGCGGGCTCCTGGCCCAGTGCGGAACCGGCGAGCAGCGCTCCGGCCCCGACGACGGTGGTGGTGAGAAAGGCTCTGCGATCGGTCTGGGCGGGCATGGCGCACCCCCGTAGGAAGCATCGGCCGCTTGAGGACGATGCGGAACTACAAGGCGCCCAGCAATATGCGTTCCACGGTG
>CAYRFY010000551.1:0-5729 GCA_964423635.1 uncultured Armatimonadia bacterium
AACGACGAACGGCGGCGGCGCACGGGTCGCCGCCCTACAACGGCCAACGGCGCCGCGCCGTGGCGCGCTACGTCCCTTCCGCCTACTCCGCCCACACGGCCGCCACACCGAAGCCCCGGGCCTCCCAGTCCGTCTGCAGTTCGGCCAGGCCCTCGCCCGTCACCCCCGTCTCCACGTCCCACCCAGAACCACCCTGACCCCTGGTCGCGGCTACCGTGTAACGCGGCGGGTACTTGCCCGCCACGGAGACGGCGACCGGACGGTACCCCTCTGGCCCGTAGCGGTCCAGCTCCTCGTGGAGCTGCTTCTCCGGAGCCCAGAGCTTCACCGTCAGGCCACAGCCCGGGGTAAGCGGGACGAAGGCGGCGCTGCCGACCAGACCGTGGCCACCGTCGTGAGCGGCGAGGACGAACGGCACCTGGGCGGCCTGGATCTTGGCCTGCACCTGCTGGGCAAACTGCTCCTCGGGCAGGCCGATGAGGGCGCTCCAGGACAGGCCGCCGTCGTCCTTGAGGATCAGGGTGAACCAGTCGGCCTCGCCCACCCGACAGGAGGCCAGCGCCGCCGGCATCACCCGGGCCTGCCGGGTCTGGGTCAAGAGCGTGTCACACTGCTGCCGGGTGATCTCCGGATAGAGCTGCCAGCGGCCGCCGCTGTCGTCGCTACCGAAGACGGCGGCGTAGAGGACCCCATCGTGGCGGTGGCTCATCGCTACGGAAAGGCAGGCTCGGCCCTGCTTTCGTGCCTCCTCGCAGGCGGCGATCAGGTCTTCCTTGCTCATGTCGAGCCTGAGTGTCGTCGCCGACCCGGCGGCCAGAAGAACGCCATAGTGCGGCGCGGTCACGTCGACCACCCGCAGCTCGATGCCGATGCGCCCGCGGCCCCACACCCTGCTGTCCTGGATCACCGGAGCGGTGCGGGTGGAGCCGTCACCGCTGAGGGTGATGTCGTGGCGCCTGGCCAGAGCGACGCCGGGCGGGCCGCTCACCTCGGCAAAGGCAAGCTCGCGGGCCTCCGGGGAGCTGTCTCCGGCCTGCGGGTCGCAGGGTATCCAGCCCAGGTCCGGGAGGTAGAACTCGGCCCACGAGTGCCACGTCCCGCCCCCCTTGACCACAAAGCCCGAACACTCCCGGGCCGGAATGCCCGCGGCGCGGCAGATGGCGACGAAGAGCATGGCGTAGTCCGCGCAGCAGCCTACCTCGCTCTGCAGCATGGACAGCGCGCCACGGGCCGGGGCGTCCACATAGCTGGAGTGGTCGATGACGTAGTTGTAGATGGCCCAGGCGCGGCGGTACGGATTGCCCTCGGCGGCGAACTGCCGGGCGAGCCCGACGATGCGCGGGTCGTCGGATTCGATGCGCGAGCGCGGCACGGTATGGTCGCGAACCTCGGGGCTCTCGGGGTCGTAGGGGCCGAAGTCCATCTGGGCCAGGGCGGCCTTGTCGAAGGCCGGGCGGCGGAGGCGGGCGGTGTAGCTCACCGTCAGCTTCGCCTCGCCCTGATCTCCTGCCGGGCGCAGGCGTGCCAGCGTGACCGTCTCGCTGTCGTCGGTGACGAGCTGAGCCGTCTCCGGCTCCAGCCTGAGGTCCTCGATAGTCTGGCCCGGGGCGTCCACCGGCACGGGGATCCAGACCTCCACGTCCCGTGCTCCGCCGCCGACCGTCACGGAGTGCGAGACCTGATAGGTGCCGGCGTCGACATAGTCTAGCTGGGCCCACGCGGCCCCGGTGAGAAGGCATGCAAGGAAGACGCCGAGAGAGCACATCGGCGGCGAACACCTCCTGTGTCGGACAGCAAGGCCGCCTGGAGGCCGCGGCCGCTGTCGTGCCCGATCTCGGTGCGGCAGGGAACCGGCCGCCCGGAGGGGAAGACAACCTCCGCCGCGCACAACTGCGCATTGGAGGCCTACCATGCTGTCGAAGCTCCGTCTCAAACCGACCAGGTGCCCACTGAAGGCTCGTGGTAACGGACGACGGCGGTCGGAGCGACCGCCGTGTCGGGCTGGAAAGCCCGACCTACGTGCCTGCGAACGGCGGGCTTGCGGCCCCAGAACTTGCATCAACTTCTCCATCCGGAGGCCCTCCATGTTGCTTCTGAGTCTCTGCCTGCTGTGCCTGCTGCTGTCGGCCGCCGCTCCCGCCCAGCAGCCCTGGATGCCGGATGAGTTCCCCATCGGCTACTGGTATGGTCCCAGTCGCCAGTTCAATACCCTCGAGACCTGGCGGACCGTGAAGGACGGCAACTTCACCTTCGGCGGCATGTCCGGGTACACCACCGAGCAGAACCGGCAGATGCTGCAGCTCTGCGAGCAGGTGGGCCTCAAGGCCATCGTCATCGACAGCCGCATCAACTGGCAGATGGTTGACGGCGAGGGCTGGGAGGAGCTGATCGCGCAGGTCGTGGCCGATTACGCCGACTCTCCGGCCCTGTATGGCTATTACATCCAGGACGAACCCGGCTACCGGTTGTTCAAGCCTCTGGGGGAGGTGAGCCGGGCGCTGGAGAAAGCCGACCCGGCGCATCTGCCCTACATCAACCTCTTCCCGACCTATGCCAGCGTGGACCAACTGGGGACCCCCACCTATGCCGATCATCTGGAGCAGTATCTGTCCATCGTCACACCCCGGGTGCTGAGCTACGATCACTATGCCCTGATGAAAGACGGCTCCTTGCGCCGGGACTACTTCGAGAACCTGGAGCTGATCCGCGAGGCGGCCCTGCGCCACGGCGTGCCGGCGTGGAACATCATCCTCTCTTTGCCTCACCTGGGCTACCGCGACCCCACGGCGGCCGAGATGCGCTGGCAGGTGTACACATCCCTGGCCTACGGCATCAAGGGCCTCATGTACTTCACCTACTGGACGCACCCGAACTGGGAGGCGGCCGGCGAAGTCGCCATCGTCGATTCGGCGGGCAGGCCCGGGCGGCTGTACCCCATCGTCCAGAGGCTCAATGCTGAGATGCAGGCCCTCGGCAGGACGCTGCTCGGCCTCACCTCCACCGGAGTTTTCCACACCGGCGACGTGCCCCAGGGGGCCCGGCGGCTGGGACGCGACGCCATCTTGCGCGTGCCCCAGGAGGTGCCCCTGCTCGTGGGCTTCCTGCAAGACGCTGAGGGCGGGCAGTACGCGATGGTGGTGAACCGCGACTTTGCTGATCCCACCGAGTTCGACGCCACTTTCGCTCCGCACGTTGTGGGCGTCGAGGCTCTCTCGCCCGAGGATGGGAGCCTGCAGCCGTTGGAGATCGCCGAGGGCAAGCTGGCTTTGGCCCTCGAGCCGGGTGGCGGCATCCTCCTGCGCCTGACCACCGAGTTTGACTATCCCGAGCCGCCGGCGATTCTGGAGGCCATCGACTTCGGGTTCAACACCGAGGGCGATGCGGAGGGCTGGGAGGCCGGCAATAGCATGACCTCGCCGGTGGTACAGGATGGTGTCCTCACCCTGACCTTCACCGGCCCAGACCCGTTCCTCACCCGCACCAGCCTCAAGATCGCCCCCGACACCTACACCAAGATCCGCGTGCGCATGAAGCTCCCGCCGTGCAACACCGAGGGCCAGTTGTTCTGGACCACAGGCGACGACCCCGGCTTTTCGGACACCAAGTACCTGAACTTCCCCGTGATCCCGGACGGCGAATGGCATGAGTACGAGGTTCCGGTGGGGACGCACGACAAATGGGCGGGCAAGGAGATCCGCGGGATCCGTCTTGACCCCACCACCGGTGGCGCCGAGAAGGGGCAGAAGGTGGAGATCGACCGGATTGTGGGGGAGTAGCGGAGCCCAAACGTCAACGGCGGACCGGAGGAACGGCAACATCTCACCACGGAGACACGGAGAGCACGGAGTCTCACGGAGAACGGCGAACCGCACGAAGGACGGCGGAGAACGACGGAAAAGAGCCAGGACAGGGGCACGGCGAGGGAGTCTGCGCGCCGTGCCCCTGGTCGATTGCCCCTGCTGCTATTTGGTCCACTCGCGGAACAGCAGGTTGTAGGTCTTCATGAACCGCTCCGGCTCGGCGCTCTCGGGAAGCTCCGTGAGGCAGAAGCCGTCGAACCCGGTCTCCTTCAGGATGCGGAACAGCTCCAGGTACGGGTAGTCCTCGTACAGGTCGTGGATGTGTAGGCAGCGTACCTTGGCCGCCAGAGGGCGGTAGTACTTCTCAATCGACAGGTCCACGATGTCCTGCTGATTGCAGTTCCACGTGACACCCACCAGCGGATGGTCGGCGACATCCATGATCGTCTTGATGTGTGGCGGATGGCTGGTGCCGGGGCCGTGCACCTCAAGCCACAGCTCGATCCCGTACGCCTCGGCCTGCTGCCCACACTCCCGCAGCGCCCTGCCAATCTGCTCGAGGGTCTGCTCCTCGCTGATGCCGGCGTCCTTGGCAAAACCATTGGGGCGCACCTTAACCCCGACGGCTCCCACGTCCCTGGCCAGCTTGATGAACTCCGCCGTCGTCTGAATGTTCTCGCGCAGCACAGCCGGGTCGGGCGAGTGGTACTCGCAAACGGAGCCCAGGCCCCAGAGGACCACGCCGCTTTCGGCGAACTTCGCCTTCACCTCGGCCCGCTCCTGAGCCGTGAGCGAGGGCTCCACTCCGTGGGCGTGAGTGGTGCGCAGCTCGACGCCCTCAAAGCCCGTCTTGTGGCACATCTCGATGATCGTGTCGACGTCCCAGTCCTTCGCCAGATTGTAGGTGACGGTTCCCAGCCTCATACTATGGCCTCCAGGCATGATGGGGAGCGGGGTGCAAAGCGCCGCTTCGCCCGGGATCGCTGGGGGGCTATTCGCGCCGGGAGTGGAGGGACCTCCCACGGGGGAGAACGGCGGAGAACGGCTGGGAACGGCAACGTCTCACCACGGAGACACGGAGTGCACGGAGTCACACGGAGTACGACTCAACACAGAGACAGTAGGAGAGCACAGAGAACGATAGTGTAGGGCTACTGCAGGCGAAAGCCCGCCGTTGCCGTCCCCGCGCCACGCACCACCCGCCACGCGTCACGGCCGTCCCCGCCGTTGCCCTGTCGCGCACTGTCGAGACGTCCGGCCGAGAAGCCGTTCGCAGCCGTCCCGCACGGCGGGATCGGGGTTTCCACTCAGATCATGCGGTCTGCTGCCGGGCGCCGACTCACGTCGCCCCAGCGCTTCGTCCCGCGACCAACCCTCCCGCGGGTAGGGGTTGCGGAGGATGGAGGGGAACACCTCGGCGATCACGGACCTGCCCTTCGGGATGTCCCATCCGTCGAGGGGCCAGAACTGGCCCCGCCCCGGTGTCCGCCGTTCCAGGGGTGTTACCCCCGGCTATCCTGTTCGGCCCCTGGGGGCAAGAGGGCGGCGGCCGGCGCCGGGCACTGTGGCGGGGGCCCCGAGGCGCTGGACCGCACGTCCGCGCTTCACCCGGCGTGGAAGCCGATGGCCTCAAGATAAGCTTCGCCGCGATCGGGTAGAGGCGCCAGCGGCTGGGCGAGGTCTCGCTGTCCATACCGGATCAGGTTGACCAGCAGGCGGTCTGCTGCGGGGTTGCGGCCCAGCTCCTGCAGGACGTTGAGTGTGCTGAGGACGAACCGCCCGGCACCGCAGGAGTGGGTGCACAGATGGATGCCGGAGAAGTAGCCTGAGGGCCAATGGCCCGGCGCGAAACCGGCCGCGAGCACCTCATCTGGCTCCACCTCGGGCTCGTAGAGCTCCTGCGACATGACCTGCTCGTAGTACCCCCAG
>CAYRFY010000552.1:0-5710 GCA_964423635.1 uncultured Armatimonadia bacterium
GGGCCCGATCCAGTCCCATCGCCGAGTTTGCAGTGATTCTCGACACAGCACCAACTCTGCGAAAACCGCGGGAGCGTAGGACCAACCGGGCGTCTCTTGCGCGCATCCAGGGAGAGCTATCACATGTCATCATCGAAGCTTTGGGCGGTATGTCTGGCGGTCCTTCTGGCGCTGGCCGGCATCGCATACGCGCAACCCATGGGTATGCCCGGCGGCATGGGTATGCCCGGCGGCATGGGTATGCCCGGCGGTATGGGTATGCCCGGCGGTATGGGTATGCCCGGCGGCATGGGCATGGGGATGGGCATGGGGATGGACATGGGGATGGGTATGGGAATGGGCGGCATGGGAATGGGCGGTATGGGCATGGGCGCCCAGGCCGCACCGAAATGGGTCTCTCCGCTGGTGCCGCTGTGCTGGGCTGTGGGGCGCACGCAGTACCCCGGTATCGCGTGCCTCTACGCCACGGCGGCCCAGAGGGCGCAGCTTGAGGAGCTCATCAGGCAGGTGGCCCCCACCAGCATCGAGGGTCGCTTCTGGATCAAGTTCGCGGATGTTACCGCCGATAGCGAGCCCCCCAGCTTCATCAAGGAGGTTCTGGATCCGGAGTTCCGGCGGCCCAAGGGCGGCGGTGGCGCTGCCGGCGGCATGGGTGGCGAGATGGGCGGCGGAGCCATGGGCATGGCCGGCGGCATGGGGATGGGTATGGGCGGCGGCATGGATGCCGGTGGCATGGGCATGGGCATGGGTGGCGGGATGGGCGCCGGAGGGACGCAGGTGGACGAGGAGACCAAGCTTGCCGCGCGGCGGAGCGCTCCGGCCATCGTCATCTTCGGCAAGGACATCTTCAGCAATCCGTCGGCCGCCGGCGGTGCCGCCCAGGGCGCCCAGGGCGCCCAGGGCGGCGCCATGGGCGGGGCTCCGGGCGGCGCCATGGGCGGCATGGGTGGCATGGGCATGGGCGGCATGGACATGGGGATGGGAATGGGAATGGGTGGCGGGATGGGCATGGCCGGTGGCACGGCGCAGGCGTCCCTGTGGTCGAAGATGGATCACAGCTTCATGGTCCACTGGGCCTTCGTCGGACAAAGGGAGTTACCCAGCGCCGAGATTCTCTCCTTTGTCCTGGACGCCATCGGTACCCCCCGCACCGGCATCGACGCTCTGGCTCGCGAGCTCAAGCTGAGCAAGGAGGATGCTTCCGCCACGCTGGCCGTGGGCAAGGCCTACGTCGACGCCCTGGAGCAGGGCCGCAAGTTCCTCCCGCAGTTGGGCCTGGACAAGGACCCCGCCCGGGGAGCGATGGTGCAGCAGAACCAGTACGTGGCCGACTACTTCCTGGCCCGGGCGGACTCGCTGACCCACGACCCGCAGCTACGCGCGGCCATCCGCAAGGAGCAGGAGCGCTTGCTGCCCTCCTTCCGTTACGAGCGGCCCAGCCTCATGATTCCGCTTCTGGCCGAGATCTACCCCGGAGTGCTGGCCCTGCACCGTGGCGGTGCCGACCGGGTCCAGGTCGAGCAGTTCCTGGACACTCCCGCCATCAGCAAGGGCCTGGCCGAGAACCGTTTCTGGTGCAAGCCGATGCAGGTCGTACCTGAGAAGGCGCTGGAGGACAATGAGAGCCTCATCGCGTTGACCGAGGAGAGCCTCGAGGACGAGATCGCCCAGTTCCCGGCCCTGGTGCTCTGCGGCAGGAACGTGTTCGCCACGGAGTTCGCCACTCTCGGCGGCGGGACCGGCGGTGGCGCCGGTATGGGCGGCGAGATGGGGGCGGGCGGCGGTATGGGAATGGAGATGGGCGGCGGCATGGGGATGGGCATGGCCGGTGGCATGGCCGGTGGCATGGCCGGTGGCGGCGGCGCGGCCGCCTCGGATGCCAAGCCCACGGACTGGCTGGTTGCCGATACGGCCGGCGGCGGCGGGACCACCGGGATGCAGGGCGGAGACACCGGTGGTATGCCCGGCGGGATGGGCATGGGTGGCGGCATGATGGGCGGTGGCATGATGGGTGGAGACATGGGCATGGGGGGCATGGGTGGCGCCGGCAGTTTGAGCCTGGGAGAGATCAACTGGTCGGACTACAACTACCGCATGCCCGACCGCACGGCAGAGCTGATGTACTTCTGGCTCTACCAGGGCCGAGGCCCCGCCGGGATCCCCATGGCAGACACCGAGGGCCAGGAGGGCTTCGTCCGTCGGTTGGCCACCATTCACCGGGCCTCAGAGCTCTCCATCGCGGTGGTCGATGAAAACAAGGCGCTCCAAAAGGACATGGAGGACAGGCCGGAGGAACCCGAGACCTGGCGCTACCCCAATGGCCAGAGCGTTCTGGGCCTGGCCGGGGAGTACGTGGCCATACCGGGTTCGTACCTGACGGAGTACATGCTGGCCCGGGCGGATTGGCTGATGGAGCAGGGCTGGCAACCGGATGTCAAGACGGTGGAGGCCGCCGCCGAAGAGGCGCTGGCGGAGCAGGCCAAGGGCACCAGTCATACCGGAGCCGATAGCCTGCCGGAGTTGCGCAACTTCCTGGAGATGGGCTCCCGCTGGACCTGTCCGGAGTGTGGCAAGATGCTCCCGGCCGACGCGGTTGTGGGTGATCGCTGCCCGCTGTGCAACACCGCGTACCTGCTGGATCGTGGTCCGATCGCCTCCAACGGTGAGCTCTACTCCAAGGTCTGGCTGGCCACATTCACGGCCCTGAGGCGGATGGGCGACCTCCCTCTGGCCTCCGCCGCCGGCTATGTCAACCTCAACTCCCCGTCCGCCGCTCAAGCACCGCCGGCCCCGGGTCAGCCCCGCGTGGGCACCGCCTCGGCCGCCTGGGACTGGAGCGAGGCCCTGGTTGAGCAGATGCCCTCGTTCTTCCAGCAGCCCGTGGGATATCTCACCGACACGCAACTCACCGCCCTGCGCGGTTCCTTGCTTCAGGCCCTGCGGACGAGCCTCCCCGTGCGGGATGCCGAGGCCGCCTGGGCGCGCCTGATCCATGTGGAGCTGGAGCTGCGAGACCGTACCGGAGCCAAGGGCGTCGACAAGTCCTGGCAGGAGGTGTTCTCCGTCTGGGAGAACACCCCGGGCCTCACCCGACCTTACTCGCACCAGGTCCTCAAGGCCGCTCGGCAGGCGGTCCGGGCCGAGATCGAGGGGATCAGGGCCATCGCTCTGGCCGACTCGCTTCTGCAGTCGCAGCTTCGCGGCGGCGGTCGGGGCCTCAGCCCCGAATACAGCGTGGAGGCCGGCGCCGACGATCCCGTGACGCTCTCCATCGCCGACCAGATCGCCCCGCTGGCGATGTTCCTCCAGAAGAGACCGGACAGCCGCACCGCGCCCCAGGCCCGGTACATGCTGGGCGTGCTTCTGGAGATCAGCCGTGACGATGACGGCGGCCGCCGACTCGTTCCCGCGGCTCGCGAGCAGTTCGCGGCCCTCAAGCCCCAGGGCACTCCCTGGCCCTGGTGGCGCTGGGGACAGCAGAGATGGCAGGACTTCGAGAGGTTCTAGGCCAAGTCGCCCCCCGGGCCTTCCGCCCACCCACCGCACAACCGAGCCGGACGCGTGAAGCCGCCGCCGCGGCCACCGCGTCCGGCTCATTGGTTCTGTCCCTGTCGACGCCCCCTCCTTGACACCCACCCGCCCTCAGTCTACACTTCCCGTGTCACCGTGCGCGCCCCGTCGCTCTTGCGGGGCGCGCCTGCATATCGGCGCTGTCGCGATGCGCACGCTACGAGGGGTTTCCATGACGATCACCGAGAAGCTGCTGGCCCGTGCCGCGGGTCTGGACCAGGTCACGCCGGGGCAATTCGTGACGTGCAAGCTCGATCTAGTGCTGGCCAACGACATCACAGCACCGCTGGCCATTGAGGCCTTCTCCGATCTCGGCGTCCCCGAGGTCTTCGATCGAGACAAGATCGCGCTGGTCGCCGACCACTCCACCCCCAACAAGGACATCAAGTCGGCGATGCAGACCAAGCTCATGCGCGACTTCGCCCGCCGCAATGAGATCACCCACTACTACGAGGCCTGCGGCGGTGGCATCGAGCATATCATCCTTCCCGACAAGGGCCTCGTCCTGCCCGGGGACGTGGTCATCGGCGCCGACTCCCACACCTGCACCTACGGGGCACTGGGGGCGTTTTCCACCGGAGTGGGCTCCACCGACGCCGGGGTGGCCATGGCGTTGGGTGAGTGTTGGTTCCGCGTGCCGGAGAGCATCAAGTTCGTCTACAGCGGGCGCCTGGGCAAGTGGGTGACGGGCAAGGACCTCATCCTGTATACCGTCGGGCGCATCGGAGTGGATGGGGCCCGCTACCGGGCCATGGAATTCTGCGGCCCCGTGATCGAGGCCCTGCCCATGGCCGATAGGTTCACCATCTGCAATATGGCCATCGAGGCCGGCGGCAAGAGCGGGATCATCGATCCGGATCAGAAAGCGCTGGACTGGGTGAACCCCAGAGCCCACCGGCGCTTCGAGCCGCTCCACAGCGACGCGGACGCCGACTACGCTCAGGTTCACGAATGGAACGCCGACGACATCGAGCCCCAGGTGAGCTTCCCACACTTGCCGGAGAACGCGCGTCCGCTCTCCGAGGTGGGCGAGATCGTCATCGACCAGTCGGTGATTGGCGCCTGCACCAACGGCCGTCTGGAGGACCTCCAGGCCGCCGCGGAGGTGCTCAAGGGGCACAAGGTCGCGCCCGGCATGCGCTGTATCATCATCCCCGGCAGCCACCAGATCCATCTCGAGGCCACCCGCAGCGGCCTGGTCGAGACCTTCCTCGAGGCCGGCTGTCTGGTGAGCACCCCCACCTGCGGCCCCTGCCTGGGCGGCCATATGGGCATCCTCGCCGCAGGCGAGCGGGCCATCGCCACGACGAACCGCAACTTCGTGGGCCGCATGGGGCACACCGATAGCGAGGTCTACCTGGCCGGCCCCTACGTGGCCGCGGCCAGTGCCATCGCCGGCAAGATCTGCGGCCCCGACGATATCTGAGGCGCCCTCAGGCACCGCGGAGCCGTACGGCCCCACCCACTCAGAGGATACCCCGGGCATCATTGGCCCGACAGGAGACCAGGCCATGAGCATCAAAGGCACAGCCCACAAGTACGGTGACCATGTGGATACCGATGTCATCATCCCCGCCAGGTACCTCAACACCAGCGATCCGGCGGAACTGGCGGCCCATTGCATGGAGGATATCGACACCGGCTTCCTGGCCAAGCGCAAGGCGGGCGATATCATCGTGGCGGGCAAGAACTTCGGCTGCGGCAGTTCGCGAGAGCACGCTCCCATCGCCATCAAGCACGCCGGGATCGCCTGCGTCATCGCCCGCACCTTCGCCCGCATCTTCTACCGCAATGCCCTGAATATCGGCCTGCCCATCATCGAGTCGGAGCAGGCCGCCGCGGGGATCGCCGATGGCGATGAGGTGGAGGTCGACCTCGAGGCCGGCAAGGTCCGCAACCTCACCCAGGGCACGGAGTTCGGCTTCGCGCCACTCGTGGGTACGGCGCAGGAACTGGTGGAGGCCGGTGGGCTGAAAGCACTGGCGATGAAGAAGCTGGGCAAGTAGCTGAGTGCCGGCACGATCCGGGCCGGCGCCTAGAAGCGCCCCCGAAAAGCCGTTCACAGCCGCGTAGGTCGGGCTTTCCACTCAGATTATGCAGGTTCCGGGCGGGCGCCGATTCACGTCGCCTCACCCCCCCG
>CAYRFY010000553.1:0-5691 GCA_964423635.1 uncultured Armatimonadia bacterium
AGGTGACGTGAATCGGCGCCTGCCCGGAACCTGCATAATGTGAGTGGAAAGCCCGCCCCACCGACGGCTCAGTGGCCGTCGCCGTTGACTGCCGTCGCCGTTGACCCGCGACTCACGACCCGTGACTCGCCGCCTCGCGACGTGCCTTACTTATCCACGTCGCCGAGCATGATATCCAGCGCTGCGATGGCCACGACGGTATCGGCTACGTAGCCGCCGCGCATCAGATCGGGCAGGGGCTGGAGGTTGTAGTATGACGCGGGTCGCCAGTGCATTCTGGCCGGCTTATCGCCGCCGTCGGAGACAAGATAGCAGCCGATCTCTCCGCGCGCGCCCTCGATGCGTTCATTGACGGTCCCGGGCTCCGGCTTGATGTTGCGGGGGACCTTGACGTTGATCTCGCCGCCCGGGAGCTTTTTCACGGCCTGCTGGATGATGCGCAGACTCTGGATGAGCTCGTCGCAGCGCACAAGATGGCGGGCCATGGCGTCGCACGTGTCGTAGACGGGAATGTCGAAGTCAAACTGCGGGTAGGCGCTGTAGCCCAGGAGCTTGCGCAGGTCGTGGGCGAAGCCGCAGGCCCGCAGGCAGGGGCCGCATTGGCCATAGCTGACGGCGCGCTCGGGGGGCAGGTAGGACATGCCCTCCATACGGGCGCGGAAGATGCGATTCTTGGTCAGAAGGTTCTCGTACTCTTTGAATTTGGGCGGCAGATACTCCAAAAGGTCCCGGATGCTGTCGGCGAAATCCGCGGGCAGATCGTTGCGCAGCCCGCCGATGCGGAAGTAGTGGTACAAGAGCCTCTGGCCGGTGACGTTTTCCAGCACATCCACGACGCGCTCGCGGTCGCGGAAGCAGTGGAGGTAGACGGTGGTGGCGCCGGTGTCCAGGCCCATGGCCGTGAGGTACATCAGGTGGCTGGCGATGCGCTGTAGCTCGGCCATGATGACCCGGATGTACTCGCAGCGCTCGGTGACCTGGATGCCCAGGAGCTTCTCCACGGCGCGGACATAGGCGAACTCGTTGGTGATGGCGCTCAGATAGTCGAAGCGGTCCGAGTAGGGAACGTACTGGGCCCAGGTCTTGGCCTCGCCGATCTTCTCCAGGGAGCTGTGAAGATAGCCCACATGCACGTCGGCGTCATTGACCAGCTCGCCATCCAGGCGCAGCACAACGCGCAGCACCCCGTGAGTGCTGGGGTGCTGGGGGCCCATGTTGATAAGCAGCTCTTCGGTCTGTCCCCTGTGTTGTTGGCTCATTGCCGGGCAGTCTTAGTCCCTGTGGTCTGCGGTCGTCCCGCCGCTGTCTCGCGGGGCCACTACTCCTCGATCGGATGCTCGCTCAAGTACTTGCCGGGGTCCTCCCGCATCGGGTCCGGCGTGAGATAGGGGTGGTCCGGGTACTCGTAATCCTTGCGCAGCGGGAAGCCCTTCCAGTCGTCGGGAAGCAGCAGATGCCGCGGGTCGGGATGACCCTCGATGCCGACCCCGTACATCTCCATGAGTTCCCGCTCGGGCCAGCCGGCACCGAGCCAGATGTCGGTGACGGTGGCGATCGAGCCCCCCATGCGGGGGACGTGTGTCCGCACGCGACAAAGCTCCCCCGTCTCCGGCCGGGAGGCGTGGTAGATGATCTCGATCTGTTCGCCGCGATCGACGCCGAACACATCGATGAAGAGCGAGAACGCCGGCTCACGCTCCAGGCCGAGATAGGCCAGAGCATCGTGTGCCGATGCGGCGGGAACAGAGATCTCCCACGCACCGTCGGGCGCGACGAGAACCTCGCCGAAGCGTTGGGTCAGATCATCCGGCGGCTGGATCGCTGTGGACATGCCAGGTATGTATCTCGCGGATCTGGGAATGCACCGCTATCGGCCGTTCGTGGGGCGGGCCGTTGGGCCCGCCGTCCTTGCGTTTCTGCTCGTCCCCGGGCACAAGGGAACGCGCCGGATATCGTTCGCCACCCTCCGAACGACAGGGGTTTCGGGCCGAAAGCTCGACCTACGCCGGCGGCCAATGCCCGCCGCTAACCGTCCTGTTTCTCTCTCGCCGGGGCGCCCACGAGCCTGCCCTGACAGCGCAGACACTCCTCATAGCCCTCCGTCCCGGCCCGGAGGCCGCAGCTCTTGGGCGGATCGGCGATGGACTCGCCGCGGATCTTGTTGTGCAACTTGAGCAGTCCGTCGATGAGGCTCTCCGGTCGCGGGGGGCAGCCGGGGATGTACATATCCACCGGGATGACGCGATCGACACCTTTGACCACGCTGTAGGCGTCCTGGTAGAACCTGCCGCCGCTGACGGCGCAGTTGCCGAGGGCCACCACCCACTTGGGCTCCGGCATCTGGTGGTAGAGCTGTTCGACCACCGGGGCCATCTTGATCGAAAGCGTGCCGGCCACGACCATGCAGTCCGCCTGCCGCGGGGTGGGGCGGAGAATGATGCCGAAGCGGTCCAGGTCATAGCGGGGAGCCGCGGCGGCGATCATCTCGATGGCGCAGCAGGCCAGGCCGAACTGCAGCCCCCACAGCGAGCAGGCCTCGCCCGTATTGAGCACCTTGTCGACGATGCTGATGAAGCGTACGGCCAGCGGGCTTTGGCTACTATTCCGGGCCCAGCGGCGCAGGGGTTCCTCGGTTACACGCTTGACTAGGTCCACTGCAGATCACCCTTGCGCCATACGTAGGCGAGGCCGAGCAGGAGAATGGCCACGAAGATGCCCATCTCGGCGGCCGGAAGGGAGCCCAGCCTGTCCGGAGCGCTGAGCTGCCGGAACACGACGGCCCAGGGAAACAGGAAGATGGTCTCCACATCGAAGATGACGAAAACGATGGCGATGATGTAGTACCGGACGAAGAAGCGGGTCCAAGCCTCACCGAAGGGGGCGATGCCGCATTCGTAGGTCAGGAGCTTTTCGGCGTACTGGTCGGCGGGCCTCAGGAGCATCGCAAATACGAGGGTGATCGCAGCAAACACGAACCCGGCGACGAGAAAAAGGCCCAGTGGGCCATACACGTAAACCATAAGCCGGGGCCTCCCTACCCGCAAGCGAAGTATAGTCGTCGAGCCGCGTTTCCGTCAAGCCGACCGCAGAGATGCACCGCTGCATCGCGACCACGGCCAACACCTCACCACGGAGACACGGAGAGCACGGAGTTCCACGGAGAACGGCTGAACACAGAGACACAGAGAACGGCGGAGAACGGCTCCACGGACTGAGAACGGCTGTCGTGGTTGCCGTAGCCGTTGGCACCGTTGCTCCCGCAGGGCGGGACCGTTCGCCGTGGACGCCGTCGCCGTCCGCCGTTGACTCGCGACTCGCCGACTCGCGACTCGCCGACTCCTACAGCGTCCCCTTCGTCGACGGCACATCGGTCTTGCGGGGGTCGAGCTGTGTGGCCTGGTCCAGGGCGCGGCCCAGCGACTTGAAGGCCGACTCGAGGATGTGGTGGGTGTTGAGGCCCGACAACTGTCTGACGTGCAGGGACATGCCGGCATTGGCGGCCAGGGCGACGAAGAACTCCCGGGCCAGCTCGGAGTCGAAATCGCCCACCTTCTGGGTGGGCAGGTCGAGGCCGTACTCCAGATGCGAGCGGCCGCCGAAGTCGATGACGACCTGCACCAGGGCTTCGTCCAGCGGGCACATGCCCAGGCCGAAGCGCACCATGCCCTTCTTGTCGCCCGCCGCCTGCGCCAGAGCCTGCCCCAGTACGATGCCGATGTCCTCCACCGTGTGGTGGGCGTCGATATGCAGGTCGCCCTCGGCCTTTACCTCGAGGTCGAACAGGCCGTGCTTGGACACGTGCGAGAGCATGTGGTCGAAGAAGCCCACGCCGGTGTCGATGTGATACACGCCGGAGCCATCGAGCTCGATGGAAAGCTCTATCTTCGTCTCATTGGTATTGCGACTGATCTGGGAGTTGCGCATACAAGCCTCCGGCGGTACGTACCGTGTTATCTCCGTGCACCTCTTGCCGCTGCAAGGAGGGGTGAGGCGCCGTGTGTGGCTGATCCCCGTGTCCCGGAGGGGACCGGGGGTGAGGACGCCGTCACCACCGTTCGTCGTTGACTCGTGACTCGCGACTGGCTGCTATTCCCACATCCTCTGCCGCAGCCGGATCGTCTCGGCGTGGGCGTCGAGGCCCTCGGCATTTGCCAGGGTCACGACGTCATCGGCAAGCCGGTCGAAGCCCCGGGCGTTGGCATAGATCACCGAGGAGACGGTAAGGAAATCGTTGACCGAGAGGGGCGAGGAGAAGCGGGCCGTGCCGTAGGTGGGCAGGACATGGCTGGGGCCGGCGGCATAGTCGCCGAAGGGCACCGGAGCTCGGTCGCCCAGGAAGATGCAGCCGGCGTTGCGGATCGCCTCGAGCACGTCGAAGGGCCTCTGTGTGAGTATCTGCAGGTGCTCCGGCGCGATATCGTTGGCGATCTCCACCGCCTGCTCGATGGTGGCGGTGATGACGATGTAGCTGTGCTGCTCCAGGGACCGGCGGGTGAGCTGCGCTCTGGGCAGGCCTGCTAGCTGGCTTTCGATTGCGGTCTGTACCCGGGTGGCGAGGTCCTCGCTGTCGGTGACGAGGAGGGTGGCGTTATCGCCGGTGTGCTCGGCCTGGGTGAGCATGTCCGCGGCCACCAACTCGGGGGTGGCGGAAGCGTCGGCGACGATCAGGGACTCCGACGGTCCGGCCAGGGACTCGATGCCCACCAGCCCGAAGGCGAGCTTCTTGGCTACCTGGACCCAGGACGGACCGGGTCCGACGACCTTGAGGACGGGCTTGATGGTCTGGGTTCCGTAGGCCAGGGCGGCGACGGCCTGAGCCCCGCCCATGCGGAAGACCTCATCCACGCCACATTCGCGGGCCGCGACCAGCATGGTGGGGTCCACGGAGCCGTCGTCGCGCGGCGGGGTGGCCAGGACGATGCGAGACACTCCGGCGACCTTGGCCGGTACGGCGGCGGCGCACAAAGAGGAGGGGAGCGGCGCATTGCGCGCCGGAGCATACACGCCCGCGGAGGCCACCGGGGTCACGCGATGGCCCATGGTGAGGCCGTCGAAGGTATCCAGCCAGGAGCGGCATTTGGCCCGCTCCTGGAACTGAGCGATGTTATCCCGGGCGTGCACGAAGGCGGTGATCCAGCGTGAGGGCACCTGCTCGTAGGCCCGGTCAATCTCGGATTCATCAACGCGAAGCTGCTCGAGGGTGAAGGTGGGGCAGTCAAACCGCCGGGTGTGGTCCACCACGGCGGCGTCTCCCCGGTCGCGCACGTCGGCCAGGATCGACCGCACGGTGTTCTCGACGTCGGGGGAGACCTCCTCCAGCGTACGTCGACGTAGCGAGACCAGCTCTGCCACATCGCCCTGTCGTGCATCGATGGTTCGTATCATGATGGCTCGCAATAGATGTCCGGCCGAGACGGAGCCGGTTGTCGTTCCTCTTGCCCAGGGCCCCGCCGGGCTAGAAGCGCGGCCGAAAAGCCCGCCTTCGCCAAGAGTGTCATTCTGAGAGCGTCCGCTCCCGGCAAGAGCAGCTCGAAGAATCCTCTGGCATTCAACGGGATTCTTCGCCCAAGCGGCGCGAGCTCGAGCTTGCGACGCCGACGCTCCAGAATGACAAAAACCGGGCCGGCCGGACTTTTCGGCCGGACCTCTAGAAGTCCGGCCGAAAAGTCCCTGTCGCGGGGGAGGTGCGCG
>CAYRFY010000554.1:0-5690 GCA_964423635.1 uncultured Armatimonadia bacterium
CGGGTCTCCAAGCCCGCAGCGTGCGGCTCACCCGCATCGCCGGGAGGCACTGACCTTCCGCTATCCGTGCCCGCGGGTTTCCAGGGCCCCAATGTCGGCGGAACCCGCCGGTACGGAGCCGTTCACCTCCCAGGAACGACAAACCACCATCGGGCCGGCGCCTACTCCTCCGTCACCGGCGCCAGCGTCCGTATGTCCCACGGCCTCACACTCAGGCGCACCTCCCGCCTCCCGTCCCGCTGCGTGATCTCACATGCGGTACTGAGCGCCAGGTCCTTGAGCCCCTGCGGCGCGTACCCGTCCGGGAGGACAAGGGTGATCTCCCGAGCTTCACCGCAGTCGTTGACGATGCCGACGCGGTCGCGGTACATGCGGATGCACAGGCGTGAGTCGCCCGCCGCCTCGGCGGGCTCCACCGTGCCCGAAAACGGCGTGGGCTCCACCATGGGCAGTCCGCGGAAGGCCCGGCAGAACTCGCGCAGGTCGGTCTCATGCCCCATCGTGGCCCGGAACCAGTTGTAGAAGCAGAAGCTGCCGGGATTCTGGTAGCGCAGCGCATGGGTCATGGGCTCGTAGTACGCCCGGCCCAGCGGCGAGCCGGGACCCACGCGGAAGCCCAGCGGATGCTCCGGAAGCTCCCAGTAGATGTAGTACAGCTCCACCCCACCGGGCTCCGCGGAATCGAAGAACTCGCTGAGCTGGGGCTCGAAGAAGAAGCGCTTGTTCCACGCCTGCGGCCAGTAGCGGTCGGCGTCGATGCCCATCACCCGCGACAGGCTCAGGTTCTCCTCGCCCACATACAGCGCCGGGTCGTAGCCGTGGTACCTGTGCAGGTCGAGAAGGTCGATGGGCGCCTGCTCCCAGTCCCGCTTCTCCCCGGGGTCATTGCCCGGGATCTTCGTGAACACGATGAGCTTCTTGGCCGGGTCCACCTCCCGCACGGCCCGGGCCAGTCGCACCCAGTGGTCGTGGATCCGCTCGCAGCGCCAGTCGATCCAGCGCTCCCAGGCGTTCGCCCGCAACCAATCATACCGACTCTGGGCGTCCCCCGCCGTGCCACCCACCTGCAGCCCGCAGTCCTTCTCGAACTGGCGGATATCAAACTCGCTGTATCCCGATTCCTCCGGCGGGTGGGCCCGATTGCTCCCCACGTAGAGGCTCCCGAACTTGCCGTTGGCGCGGAACCCCACCGCCGGCACGTTGGCCCGGCCCCTGGTCTTGGCCGCCAGCTCGCACAGCATGTCCTGCAGCAGCCTCTCGACCTCCGGATGGATCGGATCCGGCACGACCCCGAAGAACTTCATCGTCTCACCCTTCCGGGTGAGCTGGTAGGCCTCCTCGTCTGCATACAGGTTTTCGCCGGCCTCGTCGGAGAGGTAAAACACCATGGAATCGATGCGCGGCACGACCTCGATGCCCCTGGCCTCCGTGACGGGCAGAACGTCTGCGAACACATCCTTGCCCTCGGGTCCGGGGAACACGTCGGAGGCAAACTCGGCGGACCGGCTGAACGCATAGGGGTGGAACTCCAGCCGCGAAAAGCCCATGAACCGCAGATAGTCGGACAGCGAATCGATGGACGAGCGCCGCGCGCCCTCGGTGGCCGCGGAGAAGCCGTACTCGTTATACAGCGGGCTGCACCAGGGGTAGAACAGACTCACGCTGCGCTCCTCGCCCTCCACCGCGGCGGGAGCGTCGGCCAGGTCGGTGGTGAGCTCGTAGACGGCGATGCGAGCCACCGCCGCGCCTGTGCGGTCATCTTGCTCCAACTCGCGCCGGGAGTCGGTGATCGTGGCCGTCACCGCATCGCTCTTGGGGTAAAACAGCGTGACTTGCTGAAACGGCCTGCCGTCCGCGGGGTACTCGCGGCCGGTGTAGGTGACATTGAGGTTGATGAGGTCCCGGCTCCCGAGCCCGCTCGTGGCCAGCACGGGGGCCGGAGTGCTTCCCGGCGCGACGTCGATGGCGGTCTCCAGATACCGCTCCCGGTCGTTGATGGTATCCACCACCAGCAGATGGGGCACCGGCCTGGGGGCACTGGACAGACGGTACTGGAAGCCCGGGACCACGCTGCGCTCGCGGCCGTAGACGACCCGGGTCTCCGTCACGCTCTCCCGGGTCCCGCTGAGCCGGTACTTCCGCCCGTCTCCCAGCTCCACGACCCGAGACGCCCCCCACTGACGGAAGTCGTGGTCGGTGCCGCCGCAGTCGACTTCGTCCAGGAGCCGGCAGGGGATGGCGTCCACGATCCGGCCCGAGGCCACCAGTGACCGGCACAGCTCCTGCCCTGCTTCGTCGTATGGGCGCACGGCGCCGTCAAACCAGAAGGCCACGCCCTCGCCGGGCACCAGGTACTCCGCATCACCCCGCCAGACCGTGCCCTCCGAAAAGCGCCATGGCCCCACCGCTACCTGAACCGCCCTGGCCGCGACCTGCACCTCCGCCCGCCAGGCGGCGGGGTCTGTCACCACGGCGCCGGCCAAAGTGGCCGTCAGCTCGTGGGCGCCGGGAGCGATGTGATAGTACGAGGGGAGCGTGAAGGTCAGCGGCCCGTACTCGGCGGCCCCCTCCTGCAGGGCGACCTTTGACTCACCCGCGGCCGGCTCGAGCTCCAGCCCATCGAGACTCACCACGATGGGCAACGCGTCGGCACTCTGGGCCTCGGCCTCGCAGCGCATCATCACGCTGAAGGCCTTCCCGACCTCGATGCTCTCCGGCGCCGACAAACCGGTGGGCCGCACCACCGGCAGCTCCTTACCCGCGGCCACGCGCGCCACGTGCCCTGCGTCCAGGGCGCCGTCGTAGATACGGACATCCCCTATCAGCGCCTGGGCCGGCGAGGACCCGGCCCAGTTGGCGCCCACGTAGAACCGGCTCCCCTGTTTGGGTTCCCACTGCAGCTCCAGCGACGCCACCAGCTTCCCGTCGCAAAACAGGCGGGTGCCTGTGGTGCAGTCCCAGGCAGCCCCGATGTGGTGCCACTCTCCCTCTCGCCAGGAGGTCACCGGGAAGCTGATGTCCCGGGGGCTCTCGGTGCGGATATCGAACCGCAGGGCGTCGCCCAGCACCCATTTCCACAAGTGGACGTTGTTCTCGGCCGGACTGTTGAAGTCGATGTCGTCGGAAACGAAGCTGTGACTCTGCCCGTCGTCGCCGTTCCAGGTCGGGCAGACCCACAGGGCCACGGTGCCCCGGGCCTTGTCCAGATTCCCGGCGACCGGATAGCTCAGGACGCAGCTACCGTCGGCCACGAAAGCCTGGGCGTCTCGACCGGGAGCGAAGGTGGGCGTGCCCCTGGCCTCCGCCGGCCCCGCTCCGGCCTGGGGCTCCAGGGACCCATCGAGGTCGGCGCGGAAGCTGAGCCTGGGCACGTCCGCCTCTCCCGGCGCGGCCGCGAAAGCCGCCAGCAAGAATGCTGTCGTCAGTGGCCTGGTCATGGGACACCTCGCATCGGTTTCTGGATTCCGCCGGCATGTCCCGACGGCAGTAGAGCGCGTTGCCCCAGATACGGGCCTGGGGCCTGTGGTCCGCAACGAGCCGCACGATCATCAAGGTGCAGAGGCAGAGCCCCGTGACGCTGGCCGTCGACCGTTCGCACCCGACACATGTGTGCGCTCGCTGTCGGCCACTACTCCCCCGCCCGCACCGTCTTCCATAGCTCGGCGTCGAAGGCCGCGCTCCGCGACGGGCAGCCTTCCCGCCGACATACCTGACAGGCGAGAAAGTCGCTTTCCGTGGCGAATTGGATACCGGAGACGCTCTTGTTCGGCACCATCAGGAATGACGGCGTCAGCTCCACGCCAATCTGGGCCTTCACGTCCCCCAAGAGCGAAAACAGCTCGCTCTGCTGCTGGATCGGCCACACCTCCACATCGCCGGCTCCGGGACTCATGCTCGAGCTCTTGCCCAGCAGGTACGTGCGCTTGAGGTACTCGTGCAGGTGGCGAAGCGCACAGCCCAGGGCCGCGGCCTTGATCTCATCCCACCAGTACTGGGCCATGAATTCATCTGCAGGCAGACTTGCCTGATCCATCTCATGGCCGCAGGTCGCCACGAACGGGAACACGCGCTGCACCTGGTCCAGATTCGCCCGCAGCATGCGGCTGGTGAAGGTCACCCCGCCGATGCGCACGGTGTCCTGGCCACGCTCCTCCACGAACGCCTCCCCAAGCAGCACCTTGGGTCTGGCCACGTCACGCGCCAGGGCCACGAGTTGCTGGAAGACTTCAGCGTCCTCGCCCCCCGCCTCCACGTGAGCGGCCCGGAGCAGTGCCTCCGTGTCGAAGTGAACCGGGATACTGGTGAGCGCCTCAGTCATCGTCTCGCCTCCATGTGGTGCGCCACGGTGTGGCGCACGGTGCTTCCCTGCTGCCATCGTCCGCCTCACGCCCACTTCCCGGCCGCCTCAGCCAGAGCCTCCGCGGCCCGCATCTCCGCCGCCTTCGCACCTCGCAGAAACTCTGCCGCCTTGCCACGGTTGCCCGGGTCCTTGATCTCATCTCCCGCCGGGAAGGGAAACAGACGGGCCAGCTCGTCCATGTCCGCCCGTGCCTGGGCGTAGGCCGTGGCGGCCTGCGAGAGCGACTCGCCAACCTCCGGGTTCCTCTTCGCGACCCGCTTCACGAACTCGTGGGCGTAGCGCCGCCCCTCCGCGTAGCACTGGGCATTGTACGCATTGCCAAACGCAGCCGCCGTTCCGTTGTCCATGGCGGCGATCCAGGTATCGTAGGCCGCCAGGCCGGAGCCGTAGTCGCCGCCCGGCCGAGGGCCGAGCAGTAGCTGCACTGCGTGCATCACGGCATACCTATCGGCGCCGGGACGGAGGCCGGGCGTCGTGGGTGTGGGAAAGGCCAGCACGTACGGGCCACCGGGCGCCTGCAGTTCCTCACACGGCACCGGCGGCTGCGGCTCGCCGCTCACCTCGCGGTAGCTCTTGACGTGGAAGCAGCCCTCCTCAACCCCGACGGCCACCGCGAACTCGGGCAGGTAGGCTCCCCACAGGACACAGGGCCGGCCCTGCGCGGCCTCCCCGGCCACTACCTCGTAGGCCGCGCGACAGTGCCCCCTCGTCACCTCGCTCACCCGATCTCCCCCGTGACAGTCCAGGGACATGAACTGCAACGTCGACCGCCCCAGAGGCGGTATCCCGGCGGGCAGCATGCCCCAGTCGAACACCGTCGGACCCGACGGGCACAGCTCCTTGTGAACGCTGAGCATGAACGCGTACCCGCTGAGGCCCGCGACATCTGCCGCGTCGCACGGCACGCCCAGGGCCCTGAGGCACGTCGTGGTTGCGGAGACCCACGAGATCCACCCCGGCACCCACTGCACGTCCATCGGCACCATCACGGCCTGCGCAGCACCCATCGCCGCCACTCCCCTTCACTCGCTGATTTCGGGCGCCCCGTAGCGACCCGGGTGCCGGGACCGTAGCCTGAACGCCCGGCCATCCGGTGCGGTACTTCGCCGGTCCTGCGCCGGTGGCCTGCACGGGTGTCTTCGCCCGCGTTCTGGCGCTCGTAGATCTCAAAATGGGAGTAGTACTGGGGGCGGGAGCGACAGGCGGGAGAAGGCGTGTGTGGCGTGCCAACGGCCGGCGGGCTGGAAACTCAGATTATGCAGGTTCCGGGCAGGCGCCGATTCACGTCGCCTCACCCCCCCGGCCCCCCTCTCCCTTACTCCGCCAAACG
>CAYRFY010000555.1:0-5690 GCA_964423635.1 uncultured Armatimonadia bacterium
GTATTTCTCACCCGTCACGACGCCGGTGACCGTGGTGTCGTGGCCCGAATAGGAGGCCGACTTGGTCGCCGGGATGATCTTCACCGGCAAGAGCCCGGTGAAGGTCGCGCTGGTGTTGCGGTACAGATGGTACTCGGTGACGTCGTTGGCGCCGCCGCCGTCATCCAGCGAGGCGTTGAAGGTGTAGTCCAGCGAGCCGCCATTGACATTGGGCGTCGGCACCACCGTGAGCTGCTGCGGAGGTGGGGGCGGATCGTCCACGCGCGGCCCGGTGTAGCTGTTGGGTGTCGCCGTCTGCGCGGGCCGGCGGGCGATATCCAGGCCGTCGGAGGCCATGAAGAAGTACGTATGGGCCGTGCCCTGTCCCAGGGTGGCCCCGTCCGTGGTGAACTGGTACTCGGCGCCGCCGCCGGAGGTGGTGAAATCCGTGTCGTTGGCGTCGACCTTGGTCATGTCGTGCTGCTCGCCGTCGATGTACACCCGCACATACGCCGGCGGATTGCCACGCAGCCCGGCGTACTGGTCATCATCCACGTAGATGATGGTGTAGGTGAAGCTCGTGCTGCCCCGGCCGCTGTCCGGCGTCAGACCCGGCGGGTTGACGTATCGGCCCGCTTCGATGCTCTCGTCATTGTCGTCAGATGGCAAGATCAACTGCGGCTTCTGGTTGGCCGCCAGGTTCGGGCCGGGAGCCGCGCTGAAGATGAAGTTGTCGTTCGTGGTCAGCGTCAACGTCGTGCCGGTGGCGAAGGTCAGCGTGCCCTTGGTCGGGTCCGCCGAATCCCGGGTGTTGTCGATGATCGTGAGCTCGGCGCCGATGGGTGCCGGGGTGGCATCCAGCTCCTGCGCGGTGATGCCCAGGTTCTGCAGCGCGCCGGTGGCGAAGGGAGTGCCGCTGTCCAGCTCATACGTCACCGTGAGCGCCGCGGCGTTGACCGACAGCACCCGTCCGCGCGGACCCTTGAACGGCAGCGTCTCATTGGCGGGGTATCCGGGCGGATAGCGCTCCACGCCGTCGGAGGCCTGGGCCGTGATGACGTGCTGGCCCTCAGGCAGACGGGTGGGCTGGCTCATGTACACGGCCCCGTCGGAGTATACGGTGTCGCCGGCGTCCAGCGGAGACAGCGGAACCATCACATCGTTGGCGCCGCCGACATCGCTCACCTGCATGCGGATGAAGGACGGCGGATCGTTCTCGGCATCGACGTACGTCACGTAGAAGGTGAGCGGGGTGGCCGCCGAGCCGTCGGCGCCCGAGGCCGCGTCCGGCACGAACCGGTAATCCACCAACTGCGGCGCGGTATTCCGGTTGACCTCCGGACCCTCGAACTCTCCGGCGTACGGGAGCCTGACGTACTCGCCCTCGACCTTCACATCCGTCTGGTCGGGGTAGTTCCACGTGGCCCAGTCATCGCAGAAGAGGAAGTAGTAATGGTGGGTTCCGGGATCGAGGGTGAGGTTCGTCCCGGTGTTGTAGACGTACCATACGCCGTCGGTGTAGTCGTCGTCGGCAGGGTCTTCCTTGCTCATCGTGGACTCTTTCCAGTCCGCCACGTGGAAGGTGTTCCCGGCCGCAACGCCGTCGGTCTGCGCCGTGGAGCCGGCGGCCAGTGTGATCTGGCTACCGGTGTTGTCGGCGATGGTGTAGCTCTTGCGTGTCGCCGGACCGCTCTGCATCAGGACCTGGTGCCCGGCCAGAGAGCCCGCGGCGTAATACTCGCCGCCGACTTCCGTCCGGTACTGCAGGGTGGTCTCGCTGCTGATGGCGGTCACCGTGCTTTGGCCCAGCTCGTCACCGAACAAGTCCAGGAACAGGGAGGCCCTGAAGGGCCGGTCGCCGGTTCCCGGAGTGGACGGGTCCTGCACCTGGCCGTCGGGGTCGGTGTAGTTGACGGCGAAGGTGAAGTTGTCGCCGACCTTCCCCGATACCGGGCTCACCGAACGGCCCTCATCGGCCAGTGTCGGCGCCCGGTTCACCCGGAACCAGTAGTAGTCCTGGCCCTCGGCCCCGGACGGCACGCCGGGGTCGCCCGGGTCGTCAATGGCGGGACGGCTGTTCTCCGCGAACTGGTCGGGACGGTCGGGGAAGATGGAGGTTCGCGTCCCGTCATTGCAGGAGAAGTAGTAGTTGTAGCTGCCGCCGGGGTCGGAGGCGCTGTAGTCCGGCAACTGGTCCGGCGTGGCCTGGTACTGGTACACGCAGCCATCGGTGTAGGTGGTGTCCAGCGGGTTGTGCTTCTCCATGGTGTACGACTGCCAGGAGCCCGGTGTCTGCCCCTCTACGTTCCGCCGGATCCAGACCCGGATGTACTGGGGCGCCACATTCTGCGAGTGCCAGTAGTTGATGCGGAAGGTGTACTTCGTTCCGCCCGTCCACTTGCCGCCCCGGAAGGGGTTCAGCGCCGTCTCGTTCCAGATATTGGCGAAGTTGGGCAGGATAGTGTCGTCATTGGTGTACTTCCACGGCGGGTTGGGTCCCGCATCCAGGGAGTCGACGGGCCTGGCGAACGGGTTGTTGTTGGCCCCGATGTGGTTGCCGTCGAAGAACGTATTGTTGGGGAAATCGTTCTCCATGTAGCCGCCGAAGATCCGGAAGTCGCCGGAACTCCCGATCCCCCACCAGCTCCCGGGGTCCTCGGGGTTATCCGGCAGGGGCCGGGTGATGCCGCCCTCGCGGCCGGGCAGCCCGAAGAACGGGTGGGCCGTCAGGACCGGGTCCACGCTGGGCAGCTTGCGCAGCGAGGTCGCCGGGTCGGGGTCGGCGAGGTTGGCCAGGTTTGCGATGTCCGCATTGCTGGAGGCCTCGTGGGACTTGAGTGGATAGCCGTAGGGGTCCGGTGCATCCACGGAGGCGTCGTTGAAGCGCCGCAGTCCCCCCCAGCCGGAGTCCATGGAGTAGTCCACGCCCTGGTTGCCGCCGGCGGCCGAGCTGTACTCGCGGAACGCACTGATGCGCGACCGCTGCAGCGAAGACCGCAGGGCCGACAGGCGCCCGGGCTCCGGCGCGCTGCGCTCCATGTACTCCACGTGGCAGTCATTGCCCGGCCAGCCCACCTGCACCCAGGCCCGGTTCTTCACCGGAGCGAAGTCGTCGGTGGCCCAGAACTCGTAGGTGTGCTTGCCGGAGGTCAGAGCCACGTAGTTATTGGAGGTCGGCCGCCCGGTCACCTGAACCGGCAGGCGGTCCCACAGGTCCGAGCCCGGCAGATCGAAGGGGAACAAGAAGAGATTGTCCAGGAAGTTTTGATAGTCCGTGGGCAGGATGGTGTACTTGTACACCACCCCGTTGGCGTAGTCCGTATTGGCCGGGTCCTCGGGGACCATGTAGTGCGGCGCCCAGTGCTGGCCGTCGATGACCAGCAACACGTAGGGCTCGGTGAGGCCGCGGTCGTTGAACTCCTCGCGGTTGTAGCCCACCTGGTCCAGCCAGGGATCCGTCGTCTTGCCGTAAAGCCAGTTGAACTGGCTGACATTGTTGGGGTCGCCACGGGTCTGCAGCGAATCCGTCCGGTTGTTCCACGCCCGGAACCCGCCCTGGTTGGTCCCACCGGGCGGGAGGTCCTCCTCGGTGCGCCAACGCGGCGGCAGGCTCATGCCTGAGTACAGACCGGAGCGGTAGCGCACGCGGAAGGTGTACACATTGCTGCCGCTGCCGCTATCGGGGATGACCTCCGTCGGGCCCACACTGATCGGGTCAATGTTGCCGCCCGTGCCGGGGGTGTACCACTCCAGCAGGTCGTCGTTGTCGTGCACGGTGTAGTAGGTATTGCTCTGGGCGGACTGGGAGTTTGTGTCCACCGTCCCGTTGTTGACGAACCGCCCCGAAACCCCTACCCATGAACCCGAGGCATTCACCGGTCGGGTGGTATTGGTGCCGGGGCTGGACAGGTACCCGATCACGTGGGGATAATCCGCCGGACGCTCGCCAAAAGCATTGTAGCTTCCGCAAAACGGGCCGATAGTGATGTAAGTATTGCCCGAGTCCGGACGGGAGTAGATCGTCGTGATCCCGTTGGTTCCGCCCCCGGGCTGGTAGAGCACGGAGTAGGAGGCGCCACGCGGGTCCGGTGGCAGGCTGGGTGCCCAGCCGTTGACCCCGCTGAGGTACATCTCGTGCACCGATTCCGTGGCCGCGTGGGTGAAGTGGGCACGGATCCAGCGGCAGGAGTTGGTCGTCGCCGTCGCCGGCCACACGTACACCGCCGCGATGCTCCCCGCGTGCGCCGTGCCCCCCGCGAGGATCCCGGTGGCAAGGGTGCCCAGGACCAGGAAGAACGTGATGTGTGCGATGGCTCGTACTCGAGGCTTGCATGTGCGCACAGTCATTGGCCTCCTCGGCTCCTACATGTACGTGTACGGACCGCCTCCGCCGACCCCTGGGACGCCGGTTCAATGTTGTCTTGCATCAATCGCTATGGGCATGCCCCGCCACGCGCCGGTCATCCGCCGAGCCCTGCTCAGAAAGAGACCTGACACACAAAGTGCCCCTAGCTCCAGGCACGCTCTTTCAGCGTCCGCCCGCGGCCAAGGGCTCGCCAACCTATACCGGCGCATTGTAGCCCAACGAAATGAGACAAGTCAACCGCACCTGAGATGCTGAAGGACCCTTGACCGGCGTCGGCGTGCCAGATCGTGCGGTACCGCCACAATCGAAGGTCGCTACGCCTGCTCTTTGCTCCCCGGAACCGCACCGCCTTGCACCGAGAGCCTCCGGCCACGCCGCCATCTCTGCCTCCGGCCTGCGCACACACACAGCGTCAGACGGCCTCCGCCTGCCCCGATGCCCCGCCGCAGGCGGCAATCCATCGGGATCGAGACGGCGACCGTCCGCTGTCTGTGGCGCAAGAGTTTCTTCCGCAGGGCTCAGAAAAGGCATGTGGGTGGGATTGTCCCGGCGCTTTATGGCATAGAAACCCTCTCCCCGATCGGCCACCAAGCGGGGCCGACCGCCCTCAGGTATGCCCGGTCCTCGGTCTGAACAATATACCCTGACGCAAGTCGCCTAACCGAATTGTTGCATCCCGGCGACGGCTTCTAGCTCAAGCAGCCGCCGCTTCAACTCCAGGCCACCGCCGTACCCCGTCAGCGAGCCGCCCGCACCCAGTACCCGGTGGCACGGTACCAGAGGGGCCAGCGGGTTGCGGCGCATCACCTGCCCCACCGCCCTCGCTCCCCCGGGACGGCCCACACGCCGGGCCAAGTCCCCGTAACTACAGGTGTCACCGTAGCCGATCAGGTTACACTCTGCAAGCACCAGTGCCGAGAAAACGCCGACATCGCGCAGATCCAGCGGAACGTCAAAAGCCACCGTCTCCCCGCGGAAATACCGCATCAGCCGCTCCGCGGCCAGGTCGAGGTCCTCCAACTCGCCCCCGCCGACCACGGCGACTTTCTCGCCACCGCCCACCCGCGCTATCGCCGGCTCACGACTCGCCACGGGCAGGCAGCACCGCACAATGCCCGCCCCTCGCGACACCGGTGCCAGCCAGCCCCAGGGCGTCTCCACCGGCAGACACAACAGCCCGGACCTCCCATGTGCTCCCTTGGACATGTCCGGCTCCCTTTGGTCGCGCCCCGGCCGCAGGCGGCCCCCCCGATTGGCACGGCCTATTCCCCGTTCCCGCCCCTCTTACCTTCCCATCAAGGACGTCCGCAGACAAAACGGGGGCCCCGGCAATCCGGGGCCCCCG
>CAYRFY010000556.1:0-5679 GCA_964423635.1 uncultured Armatimonadia bacterium
GCTCCAGGATGACACTGCGCGGTGCGTCGGCCCACTACGGCCTCTTCACCGCCAGCTTCACCGGCTTCCACAGCCCTCCGGCCAGCCCCGCATTGTGCACGCGAACGGCGATCGTGTTCTCCCGGCCCGGCCGGAGGGTATCCGTAACATCCATCTCGAACCGCTTGTCCCAGCCCAGGTCCGGCGGCAGCCTGGTCTCCCCGACCCTGGTCCCGTTCACATACACCACGGCCTTCTCATCGCAGGCGCCGAACCACAGCACCAGCCGCCCGCCTGCGGGAACCTGCACCTCGGGCGCCGTCCACGCCAGCCGGTACCAGGCGTAGCCGGTGTAGTGCACATCCTGCTCGTCCCAGAACTTGCCGATCTCCATCTCCCGCCAGCCCTCTGGATCGACGCCGGGCCGGTGCCAGCCGGCGGCCTCGCCCTGGTTCTCGGAGTCGGTGCGGAACCGCCAGGTCTTCGGCAGGTCGGCCACGAAGTCGTAGGCCTCCTTCAGGTCGCCGAAAGTGGCCTCGTCGTCGTAGCCCGGCTGCTCCGCGGCGACGGGCCCGGCCGACACCTTGCCGCCGCTGGGGTCGCGCTGCGGGTACTTGCTGTCATCGATGGCATGGGGCTTCTTGGCCTGGAAAAGCGCCTGCTTGTAGGCCTCGGGGACCTTGTCATTGGTCCACCAGCGGGGGGTCTCGGTGTAGATCCACACATAGCGGTCCGATACATCCAGGGCGCAGGACAGGCTGTAGGCGAACTCCTCGGGAGTGAACCAGTTCTTGGCGAAATCCTGCTCATCCCAGGGGTATTTGCGCCAGTTCTGGTCCATCCACACCCCGAAGCCTACCTGGATGTGCCTGCTATAGGCCTCCGGCTCCCCGGTATACGGTAGCATGCCCTCCTTGACGGAGGCGTAGGCGTCGGTGAACTGCTGATGCTGGCGGTACGGATAGGCGCCCTCGTAGGCGTCCACGATGGTGGTGTCCTCCGCCGCGGCGGCGAACATGCCGTCAAGGAAGTTCTTGAGCAGGCCGTACGAGGCCTCACGCCGGTTGCCCCCGACCCCCGTTATCCCGTAGCCGAAGGTGAGCAGGATGGTGATGTCCGGGTACTGACTGTTGATGGCGCGGACGAACTGCTCCCCTCGTTCGCGGACCTTGGTCTCGTACTGCTCGAAGGTTCTGTCCGCGGTGTCGGGCTGCTGCGAGTAGTTGAAGAGCGGCGTGCCGTACATCTCCACATCGAACATGAATCCCTTGCAGCCGCCCTCCCGGGCGACCCTCGCCGCCAGCGCCGCGTTGTTGAGCACCGCCGCGAAGCCCTGGTCATCGAACCAGCCCACATCACCGGGACAGACGTTGAAGCGCAGGAAGTTGTCGGTGAGCTTCTCAAACTCGCAGGCCTGCAGGTCGGCCACGGAGCGCTCCAGCTCGGGGTACTCGAACTTGCGGGCACTCCAGCAGAGCCAGGAGAAGTTCTCTGTCTTCCCATCCTTCACGGCCTCGGCGTGGAAGACGACGCCGTCAAAACCGACGGCATCCATATCCTGACGGTGCTCCCGCATGAAGGCGGGGCCCGGCTCGTCCCAGCCCCACTCGATTAGCTTCTTGTCCGGTCCGGGGTTGGTCATCGCGGGCTGAGCCAGGCAGAGAGCGGGGAGAGCACAGGTGGCAAGGGCAAGAGGCCAGGCGAAGGGTCTCATGGTAGGGAGATCTCCTTGGGTGCACGAGGTCATGGTGGCTCTGGCAAGAAGTTCGGCACAAGAGGTCACATCGCCTTCATGGGGGCGGGCGGCCGGGCTCAGACCGCGGCGATGCGGAGAGATCGAGCCTCCGCACGGAGCCGGCGCAAGGCCGACGATGCGAGGGCAAGAATGCCGGCGAGGGCCTCAGAGCCCAAGCGAGAAGCGGGTTCTGCCGTCAAGATGTCATCCTGAGCGTCAATCTCGCGCAGCGAGATAGCGAAGGATCTCTTCCTGGCCCCAGGAGATTCTACGGGCTGCTCCCTCCGGGAGCGGACGCTCTCAGAATGACATTCCCGGCGAATGTGGGCTTTTCGGCCGCACCTGTAGAGGCTGTGCCTCAGGCCTCCTCGTGTTCTTCAGGCTCCCGCGCGGACGGCAGTTGCGGCCGGTCCTCTTCCTCGGTGATCTGTCCGATGTCCACCGGCACCGGGGAGGAGTACTCGCGGACCCTGGAGGCTGTGGCGTAGCTCTCGGCCACCGAGTGGAAGTTGAGGTTGATCGTCTCGATGCTCTGCTTCAGGTCGTCGGTGACGGCATCGACCTCGTCGAGAATGGCGATGGCGATGGTGGCCCCGGCCTCATCGCGCGTGGGCCGCTCGTAGACCTCGATGGTGCGGCTGATATCGCGCCATTGCTTCATGGCGCCCTCGATGAGCCCGTCAAAGCGGCGCAGCGTGGCCCGGGAGCGAACGAGGACCTCCTCGTAGAAGACCACCTGGTCCTCGACGAACTGCACCTCCCGGAAGCAGCGGGCGATCTCCTCGGCGATGCTACGGGTGCTGTCGCGGGCCTGGGCGAACGCGGCCTGCCGGTTATCTTGCCCCACGCGGGCGGCGAGGCTCTCGGCCAGTCTGGGATCAGCGAGGTCCTCAAGGAGCGCCTGCCGCTCGGCGGCCAGCTCCCGCACGCGACCGCGGAGCTGCTGCAGTTGGCTCCGTGCGCCCTCAATGCCACGGGTGAGCTCCCTCACATAGTCGGCGGTGGCCTGGTTCTTCTGTTTGAGGCAGTCCACCGCCGGCCCGAGAACCTTATCCCGGGCGTTGACCAGCCAACGATACTGCTCCTCGGCCTCCCAGATGCGCTGCAGGGCCTCCTGGTGCTGGCCGACGCGCAGACGGCGCGAGCCCGGCAGTACCCGGAGCAGGATGCGGTGGTACAGCGCGAGCAGTCTGCGCCGCAGGGAACGGAACTGAGCGCGTTCGGGCAGGCGATACTCGGTGGGCGCCGCCAGCACCTCGGGCGGTCGCTCCCGGCACGGCTCGATGGCCCACAGCGTCTCGTCACACAGCTCCTCCACGCTGGTGATGCGTGGGCAAAGCTCGATGGCCCGAGCCAATTCCTCGTCGTCGCGGCTCAAGATGTCGTCCATGCGCGGGAATCCCTCGCGGCCTCATTCGATGATGGGCGGCACAGCCCTTGGCTCCCGGCGGGCGGGGCCTTCCCGCCTTGCTCGCGCAACTGATCGTCAGTCAGGTGGGGCTGCCGGCTCTTGCCCGTCTGCGCCTCAGAACGGTCTGTGGAGCTTCCACGCCCGAATCTCATTGCTGTTGTTGGGCCGTGACACCTCGGCGTACACATACAGCGCCTCGCCGAACCACAGCCAGTGGGAGTACCTCCATGTTCTGTAGTCTCCCGGGGTCGTGGAGACAAACAATGGCTCGTGCGGGGTCAGGTCGGTGAACTGCAGCAGGTCCGGGGTCCACGCCAGGCCGGTGGCCACATTGTAGGTCGGGTCAAACCACGAGGCATGGGAGCCCTCGTAGACCAAGAGATACCCTACCCCGATGGGGAGCACCGAGGCCGGGCGCGTGAAGAAGCTGTGCCAGCCTCCCAGGTCAAGCGCGGGTCCCTGTCCCACCGGGCGCCACGCCTCGCCGTCCTCGGACACCAGGTGCGCGGTGCGCTCGACGCGGTCCACCTCTATGGTGAAGCAGTGCCAGGTAGCACCCAGGCGGAAGATGAAGGGGTCTTTGTAGGCGTTCACGTGATTGGCCTGGAGCTTCGGGTCCTCCGGGGGCGGCTGGGGGCGGATCACGGGCCTGCAGGAGCCCGGTGAGAAGGCGATGGGCTCTGGAGCGTCGTCGAAGCGCAGGATGCACCAGGGCCCGCCGTCGAAGGGCCCGCAGCCGAAGAGGCTGAAGCTGTCCGTACCCCGGTGGTACAGCAGGGCCGGCCGCTCGAAGCCGGGAATCGGGACCTGCTCCCGCCGGATACTGTGTACCGGCTCGAAGTTCAGGCCATCGGCGCTGCGCAGGAGACGAATCTCGTACCCCCGGCGGCCCCGGGGTGAGTCGCCTTCCCGCATCCGGCAGGCCATCCAGAACACACCCTGGCGGTCCACGCATACCGAGGGCGCCCCGGCCCACCACTCGGGCAGGTCGCGGTCCGGCTCCATCACGGTGTGATACCGGCTGAACTGATCCCTGAGGTCTCGCAGGTCCATGATCGACCTCCGGCAGGCTGACTGAAGACGGGCCGACGGAGAGCTTCCGCGCAGAGCGGTGCCGTTCCTGCCTCACCCCTGCCTCGCCCCTGCCTCGCCCCTGCCTCACCCCTGCCGCTCCGCTACCCTCGGCGACCGATTTCCGTTGACGTAGCACAAAGAGTATACTAACATTGGTTCTCGTGCATTAGGGGAGGGGACCCGGCCCCAAATGGGGCTCGGGGCCGCCCTTGCCACCATACCGCGGAACGTGAAGGAGCGTCGGATTTATGCCACTGGTAACCGGACACGAACTGCTGGAACCCGCCCTCGAGGGCGGTTACGCCGTGGGCGCGTTCAATGCCAACAACCTCGAGTCGGTCAAGGCCGTCATCGAGGCCTGCGCCGAGAAGGAAGCTCCCGTCTTCCTGCAGGTCAGCCAGGGCGCCATCAAGTACGCCGGCCTTGAGGAAGCCGCGGCCCTTGTCTCCACCATGGCCGCCAAGGTCTCCATCCCTGTGGCCCTGCACCTGGACCACGGCACCAGCTACGAGCAGAACGTCCAGTGCCTCCGCGCGGGCTTCACTTCCCTGATGTATGACGGCTCCAAGGAGCCCTTCGAGGAGAACGTACGCATCTCCGAGGAGATCGCCCGCATGACCCACGCCTGCGGCATTCCCCTGGAGTGCGAGCTGGGCATCATCCCCAAGATCGAGGACTACCTGACCGAGGAGCAGATGAAGCCCCTGAAGGAAGGCAAGGTCGAGGGGATCTTGGACCTCATGAGCGAGGAGGAAGTCAAGAAGCTCTACGCCGGCAATACCGACCCCGAGATGGCCATGGAGTTCAGGGACCGCACCAAGTGCGACAGCATGGCTGTGGCCATTGGCGCTATTCACGGCATGACCGGCCGCGGCTCCAAGCTGGACTTCGACCTCCTGCAGGTGCTCATGGACAAGGTCGGCCTGCCCTTCGTGCTGCACGCGGCTTCCGGCATCCCGCTGGACCAGATGCAGAAGGCCTGCGCCATGGGCGTGTGCAAGGTCAATGTGGCCACCCGCCTGAGCATGTCCCTGATTCAGGGCACCAAGGAGCGCCTCGAGGCCAAGCCGGATGAGAAGGACTTCCGCAAGGTCTTCGACCGCGGCATGGAACTGGTCAAGAAGGACGTGTACCAGTACGTGGACCTCTTCGGCTGCGCCGGCAAGGCCGGCTCCGGCTGGACCGTTGGCCCCGACCGCGCGGCAAAGATCACCAAGGAGTCCCCGGAGTAGTCCGGCTTCTCCCAGCGTGAATGAACACGGCCGGGCCCATCTGGGCCCGGCCGTTTCCGTGTGTGGAGGTGGCGGCGCTGTCGGGCGAGGGCCTGTGTCTTACCTTGCGGTCTTGGAAGACCACGGGCACGGAGGTCTTCTGTCGGGGTTGTGGGTCTTGGCCAAGGGTGGGAGGGGCACCTTGCGGTCTTGGAACTCACATTATGCATGACCGCACTGGAGCCACAGTTCGCCATTCCCACGTCCGG
>CAYRFY010000557.1:0-455 GCA_964423635.1 uncultured Armatimonadia bacterium
ACATGTACGCCGAGAACTGCGCCTACTTCAACTGCGCCCAGGAGATGGCCCACCTCTACCGGCAGGGCGAGATCGGCGAGTTCCGCTACGGGGAGGGCGAATACGTGCATCCCGTCTCGGCGGACACCAAGATCGGCCTCTCCCCTACCTTCGACCACTGGCGCAACTGGCTTCCGGCCCCGTACTACTGCACCCACAGCATGGGCCCGATCATGTACATCACCGGCTTGCGCCCCGTGAAGGTCAATGGCTTCGTGATCCCCTGGGATCCTCAGACTCCGGCCTGCAGCGAGACGTACAAGCGCAACGATCTGGCCGCCATCATCATGGTGCAGATGGAGAACGGCGCCTACACGAAGATCCTCCTGGGCGCTCTGGAGAAGCACCTGCTGTGGTACCGAGTGTACGGCCACAAGGGCGCGATGGAGACCTCCCGCACCGACAGCGGCCAGTTG
>CAYRFY010000557.1:465-5677 GCA_964423635.1 uncultured Armatimonadia bacterium
GGAACAAGAAGCCCGGCGAGCCGGCGGACGTTTCGTACCGACCGGAGTTCCGCCGATACCACGACCTGGCGGTGCGCAGCGGCCACGGTGGCGGGGACTTCTTCATGCTGCACGAGTTCATAGAAGCGATCCGCACCGAGACCCAGCCGTACCTGGACGTCTACCGTGGCCTGCAGATGAGCTGTCTGGGCATTCTGGCGTACAAGAGTGCCCTCAGCGGTGGTGTGCCCATTGAGGTGCCCAGTTTCGAAAGCGCGGCCGAATTGGCGCCGTACGAGGGAGACAACTGGTCTCCCGACCCGGCCGACGCCGGTCCGGGCCAGCCGCTCCCCAGCATCCTCGGTGACATCAGAAAGCCCAAGAGGCTGCGGGACAAGGTGGCAAAGCGCGCCAAAGAGCTACGCCCGGACTGGGACCTGTAGGAGAGTGGAGGGACGGAGGCGCTCAACGCGGGGCCGACGGTGTACGTTGCCGGGGCACGGACGGTCCAGTCGCGATGACGGAGGGATGTCATGCCCATGCACTCCACACGCAGCCTCCTTGTGCCGCTCTGGCTAATTGGTTTCTGGGCCTCATCTGCAGCGGCCCAGATCGATGTCACCGTCGAGGGTGGCCGTCTGAGTTGGCAACACGGCGCCCGGAGCCTGGGCAGCGGTGAGGACTGGCTGCAGGTGCGTGACCTCGCCGGGGAGGACACTTTCACCCCTGTGCCTGTCACCGGTACCAAGAGTACCTTCAGCGGCGATGGCATGGGGCTGCGGCTGGAGGGACAGTGGAGGCCCCGCGGCTTTGCCAAAGAACTCACGCTCACCGTCACCGCCGTCCCTCCAAAGGACCGGGCGGTCATCCTCCGGGTGGCCCTGCCGCTGGAGGCGGAAGGCTGGGGCTGGTGGGACGACATGGGCACGCGGCGCTCCATCGAGGCGGGAAGACGTTACGAGAGGCTGACGCGCTGGGGCGGGCTGCGCGATGTGTCGGCGTACCCCCTCTGCGCCGTGGGCAGCGATGATCTCGGCCTGTCGGTCGCGGTGCCACTCCACGAGCCCCAGGTCTTCAGGCTGGCCTACGACGCCTCCCACCAAGCCCTTGAGGCGGAGTTCGACCTGGGATTGTCTCCCGACGCGGCCAAGTTCCCGTGCCGCAGCACGGTTCGGCTGCTACTGTACGCCCACGACCCGGCCTGGGGCTTCCGTTCGGCGATGCAGCGGTACTACGAGCTGTACCCCGAATATGCCCAGCGCCGCGTGGGCGCCGGCGGCATCTGGCTCATCGGCCTGGCCCCCAACACGATGGCCAGCCCCTGGGACTGGGGCTTCCGTTTCGAGGAGCACGGGCTGGAGCACGCCGGCTACAACGACCTGCACGACATCCTCACATTTGTCTACACCGAGTGCTGGGGCATCTACGAGGGCTTCGGCGACAACCCGCCTCCGGACGGCAAGGACCGCTACGGAAGGAACGTCTACCTCCTGGAGCCCGAGCAGATGCGGCAATTCATCCACGACAAGCTTCAGGCCGGCCCGGAGCAGGAATTCTGGGGGCTGCCACGCAGCGAGGTCGCACAGGCCGAGGTGAGCTCGGCCATAGAGGACGCTGACGGGCAGTGGATCTGGAGCCACTACACGCAGACCTGGTCGCCCGGAAACTTCCTGTGCAATCTCTGCTTGAACCCCGATCCCGACATCCCGGCCCCCAGCCGCAACTCGGTCACCTGGGACGCCGAGATCACCCCGGCCTACCGGCGCGCCGAGAACGGCGGCGGGCGGCTGGGAGGCGTCTACCTCGACAGCGTGTGCGGCTATGTGGGCTTCCATGACGAGAACTACCGCCGCGACCACTGGCAGTATGCCGACACGCCTCTCGTCGCCGGCTACAAGACGCAAAGGCCCACCCAACTGCACTGCTTCAGTTGCCTGGAAATCAGCGGGCAGATCGCCGACCGCATGCGGGCCGAGGGCAGGTACGTCATCGGAAACACCGGTCCCCCGGAGATGACGTACTGGATCCCGCTATTGGACATGATCGGCGCCGGCGAGAGCAGTCAGTGCGGCCTCTCCGACGAGCGTCACTACCGCTATCTGCGCTTCTGCGCCTATCACAAGCCCGTGAGCTGGATGCAGTACGGCTTCGTCGACCCGAAGCGTAGCTGGGAGGAGAAGGAGCGGGGCATGCACCGGTGCCTGTTCTATGCGGTGCACCCGGGCACGGCCCGCTTCAACGCGCCCGCGGAGTATGAGCCCTCGCGGCCGCTGTACCGTTACTACGAGCCTTTGATCGCCTGGCTCGATGAGGCAGGCTGGCAGCCGGTGACCCGGGCCCACAGCGCCGATCCCGAGGTCCTCGTAGAGCGCTACGGCCCGGGAGAAGGCGTTCTTTCCGATGTGGTCTTCATCGCCCTGCGCAATGGCGCAAGCCGGCCCAAGTCGGCACAGGTCACCGTCCAAAGCGCCGCGCTGCCGGCCTCCGCCGGGGGCGAGGTCATCGCCCGCGCCCTGGTGGCCAATTACGAGGCCGAGGTCTCACGGACAGATACAGGCCACACCATTTCCGGTGTCTCTGTGGAGCCCGACACCACCGAGGTGCTGGCACTGGGGACGCGGGAGGCCGTGGCGCGGCTGTTTTTGGAGCAGGGGCGGCAATGGCTGGATCGATTGGAGCGCGAAGGCCGCTGGTTTACCGAGCAGGGCGCCGGTGAGCTCATCGCCAATGGGAGCTTTGAGGGCGGGCTGACGTCCTGGGGGCTTGCGGCGCCGCCCAACAACATGAAGGAAGCTACCGTCGAACTGGAGCAGGAAGACCCACTTTCCGGCAAGGCCAGCGCCCGCGCCCAGAGCCGCTCGGAGGCTTCGCTCCACGGGATGAATCAGAGTGTGGCGCTGAGTGCCGACGACCAATACACTCTCCGGTTCACGTACTCCTGGACCCGCCCTGAGGGCGCCGGCGGCACATTCTACCCCCGCTTCGGCGTCAAAGGCCCCGACGGCGAGTGGGCCCCGGACAAGTACATCACCTTCCGAGACCTGGAGCCCACCGGAGGAGAGACCGCGACGTACGAGCGCAGCTTCACGGTTCCGGAGGGCTGCACCACGGGATTCTTCCAGTTTATGTTCAGCGGCCATTGGGGCACCGTGGTCCTGGATGAGGTCAAGATCACCTCCGCCGGGCTCGAGGCGGTGCGCGAGCGTATCGGCGCTCTGCACACGGCGGCCGCAGCGGCGGAGAGCGCCCTGCGCGCCGCCCTGCAAGATGCCGACGGCCCGGCCCTGCTCGCCCTCACGGCCCGGCAGGAGCAGGCGTACCAGAGCATCACCGAGCGCATCGAGCCGCTGCCGGAGGGCCATGTCCGCCGTTGCTTCTCCCTCCCGACGCGCAACTTCGCCGACTCGATCGGCAGGGCGACCGAGGTACTGACGGCGGCGAGTGTGGGCTTCCCCGCCGGGCCGCCCTTCTCCGCCGCGGTGCTGGGACAAGAGACGAAGCTGGCTTGCCGCCTCTTGTCCACCCGTCACGAGCTGGCGGAAGCGCGGGCGGCGCTGGACGGGGTGCCGCCACCAACCGGTGCAGATATGGCCGTCGGACAGGAGCGGCTTGTGCCGGTGAGCGTGACCGTGCCTACCGATGTGCCCTGGGGATGGCACGACGCCCTGGTTGTCACACGCTTCCGAGTGGATGAGCAAAGCCTTTGGCTTCCGCGCCGTGTCACGCTCAGACCCCGTCCACCCCTGGAGGTCCACGCCGCGGAGGCGATCACCGCTTCGCAGCCGACACTCTCGATCTCCATCCGGTCGTGGCTCCCGCAGCCCATGGACTACACCCTCGAGGCCACCGCCACCATCGGAGATACCCAGGTGCCCCTTGCGGCCCGGGCCTTCCGCGTCGGTCCCGGAGAGCCGACGGTCTTGTCTCTCCCGCTCCCGGAACCGCCGGCCGCTCAGGTGGATGCCCTGGCCGCCGGGGGCAAGGCGTGCAAGGTCCATTGGAGGGTCCTGGGTGAAGCAGGGACGGCGTACGAGGGCGACTTGGAGGCAGACCTGCGCCGCGCGGTTCGCAGCGCGAGGCTGTCATCCGCCCCCACCATCGATGGTGAGCTGAGGGCCGGCGAGTGGGACCAGGCCGCGAGACTCTCGGGTTTCGTCACCCCCGACGATGCCGGGCCCACAGATCGCCGCACGGAGGTGTTCGTGGGTCACGATGACAATGCCCTGTATGTGGCCTACGTCTGCCGTGACCAGCCCCGGCCCAAGGCCCAGCACAGGCCCCGCGATGGAGCGGTGTGGGAGGACGACGCCGTCGAGCTATTCCTGCAGCCCCCGGACGCCCAGACCTACTATCACCTGGCGGTGAACGCCGCCGGCTCGCGTTTCGACGCCCGCTGTCCCGGGAGTGACGCTACGTGGCAACCGGAATGGGAGGCGCAGGCCGGACGCAATGCAGAGGGCTGGGTGGTGGAAATCGCGGTACCGTGGGCCGCGCTGCAGGCGAACCCGGGCAATGTGTGGCGCGTGAACTTCGGCCGCGAGAACGCAGACACGAAACAGGCCACGTGCTGGTCGCCCACCGGCGGAGGGTTCCACGTTCCCGCGCGGTTCGGGGACATGGCCTTGTAGGAAGGTGGGCTTTTGGGCCGCACCTCCAGGCTTCCGCCCCAGACGCCAAGTATTCGTGTCTCTGACTCATCCCGAGGTGAGACGATGACCCTGCGACCTGCTCTCCTGCTCTGCCTGCCCCTGGTATGCTGGGGAATGGTGCCCCTCCTGGCTGCCGATGCTCCGCCCCTGATCGAGGTCTCCTTCGAGGAAGGTGACCCGGGCACGGTTCCCGAGGGATGGTCCCGGATGTTCACTGAGCCCAATATGGCAAAGCTCACGGCGGCCGAGGCCCACTCAGGCAAACAGTCGCTCCACCTGCTGGATACCAGCCTGACGTTGGCCTGCAGCCTGCGCAGCCCGCGGGTACCGGTCGAAGGCGGAGCGGGCTATCTGGTCACCGCCTGGCACAAGGCCGCGCCGGACAAGGGGGGCTCCTTGTACATCGAGTTCTGGGACGCCTCCGGCAAGCGCCTGGAGAAGGAGAAGCTCACGATCCTGCGCGGGGAGGCCACGGGGAACTGGGAGCGCATGCGCGCCGCTATCGAGGCGCCGGAGGAGGCCGTGGGCCTCACGCTCCTGCCATCTTGCTGGAGCGGCGGCCTGTGCGACGCCTATTATGACGA
>CAYRFY010000558.1:0-5657 GCA_964423635.1 uncultured Armatimonadia bacterium
GCGGCGTCCTCGGCCGCCTGAAGGAAGTCGGGGTCGATGATGCCGGAGAAGCGTTGTTTGAGGGTATCCAGGGCCATCCAGATCAGACAACAAAAGCCGATCGTCTCGGGGGCGGCGTGGGTGAAGACCTGCTCGATGAGATCGGCATAGTCCTCACGCCAGCCGGCAAGGGGGACGGTGGGCTTGAGTTTCACCCGATAGGGCACGCCCATCTGCGTGAGCTTTCGCATGGCCTCAACGCGGGCGGCGGCGGAGGGAGAGCCGGGCTCGACCAGGCGAGCGACATTCTCCGAGGCCAGGCTCCAGATGCCGATGAGGCGGTCCCGGTGGGGCACGTCGGCGATCCAGTCCACGTGGTCGCTATTGGAGTGGAAGTACCCATAGCGCTCGGGGTACTGGGACAGCTTGGTGAGGTAGGATGCGAACACGCCGTACTCCGGTTCCAGCGAGATGATGTCCGCTCCCCAGCCGATCATCCGGAAGCAGCGCTGCTGAGGCATGGCCTCGATGGTAGGTCCCACCACCTGCTCCATGTAGTCCTCGATGTTCATCCCCAGAGCCAGGAACTTGCCGTGTAGCCCCTCCCCGCAGTAGAAACAGCCATGGGAACAGCCGGTGACGGGGCCGAAGTCCCGCGTGGGCCAGCACACCATGTTTCGGGTATCATCGCTGTCGTAGGCGTGGAAGTCGCAGGTGGGGTCGATGTAGCCCAGGACACGCTGCAGATGGCCACGGGGGACATCCTCGGGGCAGGCGGCGACCAGGGGGTCCTCCGCCGGAGGGGAGTTGAGCTTCAGGTGTGTGAAGACCAGGGGGCGACGGTGCTGGACAGGACAGTCGGCGCGGTCGTCATCCGGGGGCCAGGCCTGGAGGGCGCGGGCGACGTCCACGGCTTCGGCTTCTGAGAATACGGAGACATCGGCCATCGTCTTGTTCAGTGCGGACAGGATGCGCTCGACACGGAGGAGGGCGTCGGGGTCATCGGCGACTCGTGCGTGCATGTAGAGGCTGTCGGGCTGCAGGGCGTACATGGCAATTACCTCGGGGGATAGTGGGCGGACGCGGGGAGGCAGTGCGCCGGGAAGGCGGAAGTGACCTCCATCGATTCGTGGAAAGGGGTACGGGATGAGTGCGGGAGCGGCCGGGGTTCGGCACGCTCCCGCAGAGGGTTGGAGAGGATTGTGCAGGGATATCTATGGAGACCTGTACTCAGGCAAGGAGTGAGAGAAGCTCCACAAGGCGCTCCAGTTCGTACTCGTCGGAGTAGGTCAACTCGATGCGGCCGCCGCCCTTTGCGTTGGGGCGCACGGTGACTTTGGTTGCCAGGGCGCCCTGGAGACGCTCCTGGACATCCAGAAGGTTGGGGTCGGGCCGCCTGGGCTCTGCTGCAGCGGGTCCAGACGCGGGTTCGGGCGATGGCTCGGGTTCCTCAAGCAGGTCTCTGGCAAGACGCTCGACGTCTCTGACGGTGAGGGAGTCGGCAAGTGCGCGCTCCCACAGGGCCTGTTGTCGGTCCGGGTGCTGAGACAGGGGCAGGAGAGCTCGGGCGTGGCCCTCGGAGATGGCGCCTTCTTGGACAGAGTTGAGGGTATGGGTGGGCAGGTCGAGAAGCCGAAGCGTGTTGGCGATGGCCGAGCGGCTCTTGCCGATGTACTTGGAGACCTGGTCCTGAGTGAGGCCGAAGTCGCTCATGAGGCGGCGATAGCCCCGGGCGGCTTCGACGGGATCCAGGTCCTGGCGCTGCAGGTTTTCAATGAGGGCGATCTGCAGAGAATCGCTGTCGGAGAGTGTGTGGACGACGCAGGGGACGCTGGTGAGGCCTGCGCGGCGGGCGGCGCGCCAGCGGCGCTCCCCGGCGACCAGCTCGTAGCCTTCGGCGGCCGTGCGGACGATGAGGGGCTGCAGCACCCCGTGGGTCTCGATGGAAAGGGTGAGTTCCTCCATGGCGGCCTCGTCCATGTGCTGGCGGGGCTGCTGGGGGTTTGGGGTGATATTGTCCAGAGGCACATCGATGATGGCGTGAGACTGCGGCAATGCCTCACCGGAGATAAGCTCGCTGAGCCCTTTGCCCAGAGTGCGTCTACGCACGGGGGAACACCTCCCGAAATAGGTCCCAATAGGCTTTGGATCCGCGGCAGTAGGGGTCGTAGACGACGCCGGGAAGGCCGTGACTGGGAGCCTCGGCCAAACGGATATTGCGCGGGATGCTGCGGTGGTAGACCTTGCTGGCGAGATGCGCGCGGACTTCATCGGCCACCTCGGCCGACAGATTCGCCCGTCCATCATACATAGTGAGGATCACGCCCCGGATGTAGAGGGCGGGGTTCAACTGGCTCTGCACGAGCTGAACGACCTTCAGCAACTGGGAGAGACCCTCGAGAGCGTAGTACTCGCACTGGATGGGGATGAGGACTCCATGGGCCGCGGCGAGGCCGTTGATGGTGAGCACGCCCAAAGAGGGCGCGGTGTCGATGAGGACGAGGTCGAAGTCGTCGAGAATGGGCTCCAGCGCACGCTTGAGCCGGGTGTCGCGCGCGATGGCGTTGGCGAGGGTCAGGTCGATCCCGGCGAGATTGATAGTGGCCGGGATCAGGTAGAGATTGTCCACAGAGGTGGGCATGATGAAGTCGGAGGTGCGGGCGTGTGGGTCGGCCTGGACCTCGTCATCGGTGAGCAGGTCGTAGACGCAGCGGTCAAGCTGGGAGCGGTCGATACCCAGGCCGCTGGTGGCGTTTCCCTGGGCGTCCGTGTCCACGAGAAGGACGCGCATGCCCTCCAGCGCGGCGCAGGCGGCGAGGTTTACGGTGGTGGTGGTCTTGCCGACCCCACCTTTTTGGTTGACGACGGCGAGGCATTCTGACATGTGGTGCTCCCGGATCTGGGTGCGAGGTAGCAGTGCGGGCTATGGCAGTCAGGCGGTGAGGCGGTGGTAGCATGTGACGGCCAGGTTGGGCGCCGGGGTGGGCCGAGTGTCGGCCCGAGCGAAACCGGCGGGTGGTGTGTGGTAGGCGAGCACGGTTGGGCTATGGAAGGCGTAGATGCCGTGAATCGCAAGACGAGCGGCCATGGAAAGGGCGATGTCGGGCCGGGCCAGGGCACGGAACAGGACTTCGTCCCATCTTGGGGCGCCGGAGGCGCGGTCAGGGTCCAGGAGAAGGGCTGTGGCGTTGGCGATACCCGCTCGGGCGATGGTGAGCTCGAGATAGTCGATCACGCGCTGTCGCCGATCGACGAGGGTGACCTGTGCGTCCGGCAAGAGCAGGGCGAGAGTGAGCCCGAGGACACCGGAGCCGGGGCCCAGCTCGGCCCAGGTGGCGACGGGGGCAGGTCCTGCAAGTTGGCGAGACTGATGGCCGGGGCGATGCCGTGATTGAGGACCTGCTCGGGAGTGTGGAAGTTGGTAAGACCGATGGGGGCGGCGTGGGAGGCCGTCCAGTCGGCGAGAGCCGAAATCGCCCGGGCAGGGGCTGGGGGGAGGTCTGCCAGAGCGGCCATTGTTTCACGTGAAACATCATTTTCGTCGTTCATCGCGCCTCCTCCAGCCGGTGCTTCCCCTGCCTCAGCAGCGCTGCCTGGACCGTCGCCACATCCGCGGGCGTGATGCCCTGTACCAACGCCACGTCCCCCAACGTGACAGGCCGCGCCCGCTGCAGCCGCTCCCGAGCTTCCGTGCGCAGTGGAAGACCCTCGAAGGTGAACCCCTCGGGCACCGGCAAAGTCTGCAGGGCGGTGAGACGACGCACCCGTTGCAGCTCACGCTGCACATACGGCCCATACTCCGTCTGTGTCGCCCGGTAGGCCCGGGCATTGGCGGAGATCGGCAGGCGCAGCCTGGCACCCTCCGCCGACCCCTGAGAGAACTCCACCGCCGACAGGTCCGCCTCGATCCGCCTCAGACGCTCCTGTGAGACGAGACCGATGCGCTCCGCCAGCGGCAGAAGCCGGTACCAGGCGGTGTCCTGACCGAAAAGCAGCCGGAACTCCGCCCGCGATGTGAGCATCCTGTACGGCTCGTCCAGCCCACCGGTCACCAGGTCGTCCACCATCACCCCAATGTAAGCATCGGTGCGCCCCAACTCGATGGGATCGAGCTCTGAGGCGTAGCGAGCGGCATTCACGCCTGCAAGTAGCCCCTGGGCCGCCGCCTCCTCGTAGCCCGAGGTCCCGTTGATCTGACCGGCCGCGTACAGGCCCTCCACGTCCTGGTAAGCCAAAGCCCGGGTCAGTCTCCTGGGGTCGATGTAGTCGTATTCGATGGCATAGCCCGGGCGCATCATGTGGCAGTCCCGCAGCCCCGGAATGGTGTGCAGCATCCGGAGCTGCACCTCGGCCGGCATGCTGTTCGACACCCCCTGCACGTACACCTCGTCGGTATCCCAGCCTTCCTGCTCGAGGAAAACCAGGTGGCTGTCGCGGTCCGGAAACCGCATGAGCTTGGCCTCGATCGAGGGGCAATAGCGCGGGCCCTTGCCCACGATGCGGCCGCTCCACAGAGCCGAGAGATGGGCGTTGGCCGCCAGAAGCCCGTGGGTGGCGGGGATCGTCGAGGTAACGTAGCAGGGCAAGAGCGGACGCTCAGGGCGGGAAACCGCATCGTAGGAGAAGCGATAGGGCCGCATGGAGCTGGGCTGCACCGTGGTTTCCGCGCGGTTGATGGTGCTCAGCAGCACTCGCGGCACCGTGCCCGTCTTGAACCTCAGCAACTCAAAGCCCAGCTCACACAGCGATTGACTGAGGTGAGTGCTGGGCGCCTCCCCGGCTCTGCCTGCAGGGATGCTCACCTCCCCCAGGTGGATCGCCCCATTGAGGAAGGTCCCCGTGGCGAGCACAACGGCCTTGGCAGCATAGCACAGGCCGTTGGCGCACCTGACGCCCTCTATCCGGTTTCCGTCGGCAGCCAGGGAGACCACGGTGTCCTGGGCCAGGAACAGGTTGGGCTGCGCCTCCAGCACCCGCTTCATGGCCAGGCGGTAGAGAGCCTTGTCCGCCTGAGCGCGCAGGGCGCGAACCGCGGGGCCCTTGGAAAGATTGAGCATCCGAATATGGGTGAAGGTGCGGTCGATCGCGCGGGCCATCTCACCACCCAGAGCGTCAATCTCCCGCACAAGCTGGGCCTTGGCCGGGCCTCCGATGCTGCAATTGCACGGCATACCGGCAATGGCGTCCAGATTGGGCGTCACCAGCAACGTCCGCGCACCCAGACGCGCCGCGGCCAGTGCGGCCTCGCACCCCGCGTGCCCGGCACCAACCACCACCACGTCGAAGCTCGCCGTCACCTTGTCACCACTGAGTGAGTGCATGGAGAGCGAGATTCTACACGAGCCACAGGCACAAAGCAAGAACCGCGGCGACCCGGAGCAGACCTCCGCGCCATGCTCGGCCGCTGGCCACGCTCCCGCTTCGCCAGACGGCTGCGAAAGGCGTCGTAGCCGCACCTATGGACTAGATGTCTACATGGGCGCACTTCTTGACGTTTGAGGCAAGTTCCGGGGCCGCAATCACGCCGTTCGTGAACGTCCCGCAAGGCGGGATCGGGCTTTCCAGCCCGACTCGGCGAGCCGGAAGGCTCGCCGCCGGGCCGTGTCGCCGCCCCCGGAGCAACCTCCGCGCCGTGCTCGTCGGTTTGAGGCGGAGCTTCGCTGGAGGTCCGGCCGAAA
>CAYRFY010000559.1:0-5639 GCA_964423635.1 uncultured Armatimonadia bacterium
CCCCGAGGAGCTGGAGCGGCAGTTGCGGCTCATGGAGGCCATCGGTATCGGCACCGTGGTGCTCCACTCCCGACAGGGCCGCACCGTGGAATACCTCTCCGAGGCCTTCATGCAGGGCATCTTGCACTGTGTGGAGGTCTGCGCCTCTCTGGGTATGAAAGCGTGGCTGTATGATGAGGACAATTGGCCCTCGGGCTATGGCGGCGGGCTGGTCCTCGAGGGCTATCCCCGGGGGCAGGCCAAGTGTCTGGCGATGGTGCCCGGGGCCGAGGCGTCCGAGGGGGTGGTGCATCGCTCGGAGGGCTTGGCCTTCGTCCAGCAGCTCACTCCCTGGCACCCGGCGTACAGTGCCGGGTGGTACACGGACCTGCTGGACCCGCGGGTGACCGAGGTGTTCCTGGCCGGCACCCACGAGCGCTATGCGCAGGTGCTGGGCAAGCATCTGGGCAGTACCGTCACGGCCGTGTTCACCGATGAGCCGGGCTTCTACAACCATTTCTACGACTGCGCCCCCGGCACGGTGATCTGGACCCCGGACCTGCCGCAGCAGTTCGAGGCCCGCTGCCGCTACGATCTCCTGCCACGCCTCAAGGGCCTGTTCCAGGAGGCATCCGGGGCCGAGGAGCTGCGCCGAGACTTCTACCGCGTGGTGGGCGAGTTGCTGGTGGAGCGGTTCTACCTGCCCATGAAGCGGTGGTGCGAGCAGCGGGGGATGATGCTGGTGGGGCATGTGAACAATGAGGAGTACCTGATCGACCACGTGCGGTACAACGCCGATTTCTTCAGCGCCATGGACGGCCTATCGGTGCCGGGGATCGACGTCATCGCCCCGCAGGGCAACTATCGCCGGGCGCCGGACAGCCTGGCTCCGAAGCTGGCGTCCTCGGCGGCGCATACCCGGGGCAAGAGCATGGTCATCAGCGAGACCTACGGTGCCACGGGCTGGGAGCTTTCGCCCGAGGACTGGCGCCGGATGGCGGATTGGCAGAGCGTGCGGGGTGTGACGCGGCTGGTGCCCCATGCGCTGTACTATTCCATCGAGGGGGAGCGGTATCACGAATCGCCGCCCTCGCTGTTCTATCAGAGCCCGCATTGGCCCTACATGCCCGCTCTGGTGCAGTACCTCAGTCGCTGGACGTGGCTTTTGGAGAACACCGAGCCGGCGGCGAAAGTGGCCTTGTATTACCCCATCGACGCCGTGCGGGCGGCCACGACCCCCCAGGTTCAGGCCTCGCAGCCGGCGGGGCTGGACGAGGCAACCGCGGAGCCGGCGGTCGCGCTCGGCGTGGCCTTTCGAGAGCTGGCAGACGCCCTGTTCCGCGCCCACATCGACTTCGACATCGTCGATGACACGGCTCTGGCCCGGGCCGAGGTCTCGCTGCGCTGTCTGGCCATCGGCGGCCGATGCTACGAGGCGCTGGTGCTGCCCCCGGGAGAGCCGGCGGATGCCTCGTTCGCGGTGATCGCCCGGGTGGAACAGATGGGTGTGGCGGTGCTGCGGGGAGAGGTCTCCGCGGTGGTGGAGCAAGCCGGGCGCTGGGCCACGGTGCGCCTGGAGCCGGAGAGTTCCCAGGTCACCATCGCCCGCCGCGAGGCCCAGGATGGGAGTCTGTTTCTCGTCGCCAATGAGGGCGAGGAGAACTACGAGGGGACGCTGTCGCTGCCGGCGGTGGGTGAGCTGACCCACTGGGACTGGGGAGCGGGCCAGGTGGACCGCTGGCCCTGTGAGGTGGTCGGGGAAGAGACGAGAGTTCGGCTGCGGCTTCTGGCCGGAGCCTCGGCGTGCTTCTGCCTGGCCCGGGAGGGATAGGCGAGACCGATTGTCCCGTAGCGTGCCCCGGCCCTATGCCCTGATCCGCAAGAGCCTTGGCGCAAAGAGGCAACGGCGCAGCTCATCGGGCAAACTGCCGCGCCGAGTCAGCGCCGTCTGAGATACCCGGACGGAGGTGAGTATGTGCCGGTTCCGGAAGACGAACGCCTTGGGCATCGCCTGACCCGCAGGCAGAAGCGACTGCTACTTTGGATGCCGATTGTCGGCGTCTGGCTGGTGCTGTGGGTCATCGCCAGGACTCCCGAGGGCGACAGAGACTGGCCCACATTCCTGGCCATGGGTCTGGTGGCTTCGTTTGTGCTGGCGGGCCTGTGGCTGGTGACGGTCCGCATCATCGAGAGCAAGGCGCGAGACCAACGCTCCACCGCCGAGAAAGTAGCACAGAAGGGGAGCCGTGCGGCTCTGATATATGGCGACACGGCGAGCACCGAGACCCCTGATGCGGCGGCGGAGCAAAGCGACGCCGTAGCCGACGGGTCTGAGGAGACGCCCGACGAACCGCGGGAGGGTGATTGACGTGCGCGCATTGCCGGTACTTCTTGCTCTCACATGCCTGATGGTGCCCGCCCTGGCTCAGACGCCGGTGCGCGAGGGGGAGATGGACAAGCTCGTGCTCTCGGCCGGCGCCGAGGCGGCGAAGTGGAACGTGGCCGAGGCCACGATGGCGCCGGCGACGGAGCCGAGCCTGGACGGCGCCGCGGTGCATCACTTCCATATCGACGTGGACCACCACGCGGGCGAGAAAGCCTACCCCATCGGCTGGCCGCGGACCAATCTGCCGCTCACCGAGCCCTGGCAGCGTGACTGGTCGGGCTACGACTTCTTCAGATTCTCGGTGTACGCGCAGACCTCCGCCGAGAAGCTGCCCACCACACCGCTGGGAATGCTGCTGCACATCCCCGATCGGGCCAATCAGTTCAACATGAACCTGGTCGAGCTGGTGAAGGAGCAGTGGGTCGAGGTCACGGTGCCCGTCTCGCGCATCGCGCGCCACGAGGATGTGCGGCTCATCCAGTTCTTCATCAGCGAATCCAACTACTCCGATCGCGACGTGCTGGACTTCTACATCAGCGATCTGTGCCTGCTGCGCTACGCCACCCCGCACCTGTCGGAGGTGGCGGTGAAGCCCTCGGTGGCCTACGCAGATGCGCTGTACGTCATTGTGGGCCTGCGGGCTCTGGGCATCGCCGAGGGGCAGACGGCGCAGGCCACGGTGAGTCTGCTGGACGGAGAGCGGCAGGTTGCCACGGCGCAGACCGACGTAGGCCGGGGGCCGGCGGAACTGCCCCTGAACCTGAGGGCACACGACCTGGCTCCGGGGACCTACACGGTGCGCATCGCGCTGGACGGCGGAGAGCCCCAGGACCACCGGCTGCGTGTGGTCCCCTCGCCCTGGGAATAAGGGCCGCAGGGGGCCCTGCGAGTTCCGGGAGCAAGCAGAGTGCCCGTCGCCGCGTGACCCAAGTAGCCACCATACCCCAGGGGGGTGTTGTGATGCGGTATCTGTCGGCCATCTTGCTGCTCGCCCTGCCGGCGGCCTCGCCGGCCGCGATGCACCTGTACGACTTCGGGTCCGACGATTCGGCGGTGATGGAGGGCTTCACCCCAGCGACCGGAGCCGATGTCTACTCCGCCGAGAAGGGCTTCGGCTGGGACGCAGCCGAGGGGCTCAAAACGAGCGTCAAGGTTCACTCCGAGCCGGTGGAGAACGTGGGGCGAGGCAGCATGGACCCGCCGCCGATCTACACCAACGCCCTGACTCAGGACTGCCTCCTGGGCGAGCAGGCGCGGACCTTCCGCGTCGATCTCCCCGCCGGCGATTACTCGCTATACGTGCTGTGCGGCACCAGCGAGAACCTGCGGTACCAGTATTTCGACTTCGATGTGAGCACAGGCGACAGCCGGGCCCGGGTGTGCTTCGAAGGGGGCTACCAGTTCCGCGGGCGGCGCCTGCGGCTCACCGGTCGGGACGGGGCGGCGAGCATCACGCTCACTCCCCGGAGCCAATGGGCGCTGAACGCCCTGATCCTGTGGGACGCAGCCGACGAGGCCGCGGCCGAGGAGTTGGTCGCGGACGTCGAGAGCAGGGTTCTCGACCTGCCGCCGGAGCGGCTGGCCGAGTGGGCGCTAGACCCGCCACCGCCGACTCCGGAGCTGACCGATGACGTGCTGACCCGCACGGACCTGCGCCGCGGCTTCGTGCTCTACCACAAGCCGTACACCGAATGCGTCTACCCCACGACCAACCCGACTGTGGCGGAGCTCAGGCCCGAGCTGCGGGTCTTCGCCACTCCCGGTGAGTACGAGCCCTTGACCTTCTCCGTGAAGACTCTCGAGCCTCTGGCCAATGTGCGTGTCGCGGCGACGGACATCGGTCCGGTGAAGGCGGAGAGCATCAACATCCGCCACGTGCGGTATATGAAGGCGCGCCCGAACTACACCACCATGGGGCGCTACCGCATCGTGCCCGACGTGCTGGAGCGGTTCGAGGCCCTGGATCTGCCCGCCGAGGAGAGTCACCGCTTCTGGATCACGATCCGCGTGCCGGAGGATGCCGGACCGGGGACGTATGAGGGGGCACTGTTCTTCTCCGCCGGGGAAGACACTGAGCCGGCAAACCGCGTGGAGGTCCCGGTGAGACTTCGCGTCCTGGGCATCCGTCTGCTGGAGGACCCGGACAAGATCTTCGGCATCTACTATCGCGACCCCATCGACCTGTGGGGCGGCGCCAAGGATGAGGTGTCCAGGGAATACTTCCTGCGCAAGTCCGACATGGAGCACGCCGACATGGTGGCCCACGGCACGCGCAATGTGGTGATGAGCGCCTGGGTGAGGGAGGCCGATGCCGAGGGCAAGTTCACTGCGGACTGGAAGGTGCTGCAGGCCAAGCTGGACATGGCCGCCAGGCACGGCTTCACACCGCCGTATGTAGTGAGCATCAACACCGGCGGAGTGTACCGCAAGTACATGCAGGAGAGCTACGGCGGCCACCTGCGGGGCGTGAAGGCGCCGCCGCCCGAGTTCTTCGATGAGATCACGAGGATGACGGCCTTCATCGAGTCCGAACGGGTCAAGAACGGCTGGCCGGACTTCCTGTACTATCCCATCGATGAACCCTCCCAGACATCCGAGAGCGTGCAGTTCATGACCGAGCTGCTGAAGGCGGTGCGGGCGGCGGGCGTGAAGACCTACGTCACCGCCGACCCCACCCACGCCGCCTTTGACCCGATGCGCCCCTACATCGACGTATGGTGCACCCAGCCCTTTTCCCCCGATCGGGAGACGGTGCTGGAGGACAGCGCCGAGCGCGGGGTGCAGTATTGGTGCTACCCCAACCATGTCAATGGCGAGAACGACCACACCCCCGTGGCCGGAGCCCGCATGACCTACGGCTTCGGCTTCTGGCGCTCGGGCTTCAAGGTCCTCATCCCCTGGATCTACCAATCCAGCACCGGGGACCCGTTCAACTACCTGGACGGGCCATACATGGACTTCTTCAACCGCAGTGAGGACGACGGGACCCCGATACCCGTGGCCATGTGGGAGGCGTACCGCGAGGGCTACGACGACTACCGGTATGTGTACACCCTGGAGACGCTCATCAAGGCGGCTCGGGCGGCGGGCAAGACCGAGGCGGCCGAGGAGGCGGCAGCGGAACTGCAGTATGTGTGGGATGCCATCGTGGTCCAGCCCAAGTACAAGTACGATGATCTGTGGCCGGACGCCGAGTTCGAGGTGTACCGCTGGATCATCGCCCGGCAGATCCTCAAACTGCAGGAGCTGGGAGTCGAAGCGTAACGGCAGCGTG
>CAYRFY010000560.1:0-4729 GCA_964423635.1 uncultured Armatimonadia bacterium
CGAAGGCCATCCCGCCCGAGGCCATCGGCTCGCCCGCGGCCCAGGCCGCCACCGTGGGCTCCGCCGGGTCGGCGCCGGTGAGGACGGCGTAGGCCACCACGTACAGCGGCCCCGCGTCCTCGGTCGGGAGACCCTCGAGGGACAGCAGGTGCTCATCCGTTGTGGACGAAAGCCCGGGGTGGCTGGAAGAGGCGGCCTCGGGGTCGAACCGGTCGGGCACCGCGTCCCCCACGCCCACCGCCGTCATCTGGAGAGTCCACGGAGCCACGGCAAGGAACACAACGGTGAGCTCGCCCTCCCCCACGTTGACCTGGACCTCCCCGCACTCTTCGCCGGTCTCGGTCACCAGCGGGACCACAGAGGACGCGATGCCGGCGCGCTGCCGGTCACCCACCTGCTGCCGGCCCAGGGGAGTCTCAAGCGTGGCGGTACCGTCCCATACGGACATGTCCTCCCCGCTGAACAGGACCCAGGTGCCCTGGACGCTGGCGGTGGCCGTGGCGCCCTCGATCCGCACGCCGGAACCCTTGACCGCGTTGGTCAGCACCTGCCCGCTCAGGAGTTTGACATGGTTGGAGGCCACCGAGGTGAGTCGCAGGTCGGCACGAGGGGGCATGCGAACCAGGCTGCCGCCGGGAAACTTGATCTCGCACTTGCCGCGCCGGTCGGTGCGGATGCGGGCCCCGCTGGCCAGCTCCCTGCCCGGCTTGGCTCCCTGCCACCCGGCCTTCGAGCCGGTCTGATACGTGACCCCACCCACCACGGCGGTAAACTTGGCATTCGCCGCACTCGCGATCTGCGGGGACGCCGCCAATGACAGCACCCACAAAGCTACGGCCACTATCCTCGGGCCAGGTGCCCAGTGGGAAACGTCTTTCATGCGCTGTGCCTCCTGCCGGGGTCTGCGGCCCCTCGCGGCCGCTGGTGGGAACGGGCCTATCGGGTCCGCCTCGTCCGGGGACATGAGCCTGCCACACGCAGCAGAGACGCGCCCGCGGGCGCCGTGCTCCGTCTCCCGCGGGCTTCGGGCTCCCGACGCCACGGCCCTCCGTGATGATCTCGCGGTCAGCCATCGTCACTGTCTACTGCCAGTATTGGCTTCCAGGGGTCGACGGCAAACACTTCCATCGGCTCCGGCCGGCCACGGACCTCCACCATCCCTAGCCTCCTGCAGGGCACTCCGGGCCCGGCGGCCTCCAAAGTCGCCGCACTGACCATGATCACCGTGCCGTACTCCTTGTTGAGGCCCTCCAGCCGCGAGGCGGTGCTGACCGTGTCGCCGATCACCGTGTATTCCAGCATCTCGTCGGAGCCGATGTCTCCCGCCACCAGTTCGCCCGTGTGGATCCCGACGCGCAGAACGGGGGTCCAGCGGTCGGGATCGAGGTTGGCCCGGAGGCGTTCCATCTCCTGCTGCATGTCCTGGGCCGAACGAATTGCCCGCAGCGCATGGTCGGGCTGCTGCACCGGGTCGCCGAAGACGGCCATGACGCCGTCACCGATGAACTTGTGCACCGTGCCGCTGTGCCGGCGCACGCAGCGGGTGACCAGTGCCAGGCAGCGGTTGAGGTTCTCCACCACCACCTCCGGCGGGGCCTCGTGACAGAATGTGGTGAAGCCCTGTAGGTCGGTGAACAGCACGGTGGCCTCGAGCTTGCGGCCCAGCACCTGAGTCAGGCCGGGGCTGGCCAAAATGACCTGCAGCACCTCCGGGGACACCCGCCGTGACCAGGACTGCTGTATCCTCCGGCGCTGGCGCTCGCTGGTCAGCTCCAGATAGACCATCACACCCACATAGCTCGCCGTGCCGCTGAGTGACAACGCCACCAGCGGCACCCAGAGCCGGTAGAGCTGCCACAGGGCCAGCGCCAGGACCAGCGCCCCGAGCTGAGACGGCAGCCAGGCGGCGGCGATGCCCCACAGGGGCCGTACCCGTAACTCGATCAGCGCCACAAGGGCCCCGATCAGGCACGCCAGCGCGAGTGTCGACATCAGGGGCAGACGGCGAGTATGGGCGTGGCGCAGGACGGTATCCAGGGCGTTGGCGAGCAACTCGACGCCCGCCATCCGGGGCGTGGCAGCGGCACTCGGGGAGGTCTGGATGCGCGCGGCCAGCGGGGTATTGTGGGTATCCTGCAACGCCTGGGCGGTGGCGCCGAGCAACGCGATCTTGCCGCTCACGTCTTCCGGGGAGAACTGGCCACGGAGGACCCGGTAGAAGGGAATCGTAGTGAAGCCTCGGTCCGGCGACCGGAAGGAGATCAAGAAGTCGTCATCCGAGCCCTCGTCACCCGACGCGCCGGCGGCCCGTGCGATCCGTTGGGCGATCTGCTCGGGCTCGGTGCCCTCGAGGAGGGCCGCCAGGAGAACGGGCATCGAAAACAGCCGTTCGTCCTGGTAAGAGCGACTGATCGGGCAGCGGCGAACGATGCCGTCCTCGTCCTGGGGCAGGCCCACCAGGCCGATGCCCAGGGCGGCGTCCTCGAAGCGCCAGTGGGGGAACTGCGCCTGAGTGAGGCTCGCATCCAGATCGCGGCCGGCGATGCTATCCTGCGCGATAGTGGCGGCCAGAACCGTGCGCCGGCTTCCGCTGAGGGCCTGCTCAAGGGCCAGGTCCGCCCGACTCAGCGGCGGCTCCCAGTCCAGCGGCCGATTGGCCGCGTCCTCCTCCGGAGCCGCCTGACTGACGGTACTCACCAGCACATCGAAACCGATGAATGAAGCGCCCGCGCGGGTGAGGTTGTCGATGACCCGGGCGTGATACTCGCGGGACCACGGCCAGACCCCGATATGCGACATGGACAACTCGTCGATCGTTACCAGGACCACATCGTCGCTGGGGGTCTCCGGGAGGCCGTTGGCGGCGCGATAGTCGTACGTGACCAGCTCCAGACGCCAGCACATGCGGCCCACCAGACTGGTGCGCATGCCGTCGGAGCAGGCGTACACAACCAGGGCCGCCGCCCCGATACCGATGACGACCGCCGCCAGAAGTGCCTTCAGTGGCGCGGTGATCTCGTGCCCTCCTTCCCGTGATCGCCGGGGCAGCGAGGGAGGTTCCCCGCCGCCGCGTCCGCTCCTCCGCCGCAGGAGGCCGGCCCTGTGGCCGCCGTTCACAGGGCAGTATACCCGGTCTTGGGCTCTTCACCGCCTGTCCTCATAGGATCGAACTCCGGACGCCGCGGTCGCGCAGGTCAACGGCCGGATCGCGAGGAATGTTCTGACATGGTTGTTCGTCTCCCTCGGCAATCGGCCCATATCCGGCACGGGGGTCCAGCGGCATGCCTCCTTCCCCACTCCGCGTCGCCACCATCGGCGCCGGCGCCATGGCGGGCAGCGTCCACTATCCCTCGCTTTCCTCCTTCGACGATGTGCGGATCGTCGCCATCTGTGACCTCGACCCCGAGCGGTTGACCGCCACCGCCGACAAGTACGGCATCGAGGCGCGCTACAGCGACTATCGCGCCATGGTCGAGAAGACCTCCCCGGATGCGGTGTACGCCATCGGCCAGCCCCACATCCTGTACGATGTCTGGCTATGGGTGCTGGAGCAGGGCCTGAACCTGTACATCGAAAAGCCCATGGGCCTCACGATCCACCAGGCGCGGACGCTGGCCGAAACCGCCGCCGCACACGGCTGTATCACCCAGGTGGGCTTCCAGCGCCGGACGTGCCCGATAGTGGTGAAGCTCCGCGAAGAGTGTCTCAAGCGCGGGCCCATCGTCCACGCGGTGAGTACCTTCTACAAGTGCAATATCGCCCCGCACACCGGGGCCCGCGACCACATGATGGATGACGGCGTCCACGCCATCGACACCCTGCGCTGGATGTGCGGCGGCCGGGTCCAAAGCGTGCACAGCGTGACCCGCCGCGTGCTGGTGCCGGACATCAACTTCATCACCGCGGTGCTCCAGTTCGACAACGGCGCCACCGGGGTAATGATGAACAGTTGGACCAGCGGCCGCCGGACCTTCCGCGTGGAGATGCACGCACCGGGGATCTGCGCCGAGGTCGAGCATGAGGGCAAAGGCCATCTCTACGCCGATGGGGACACCACGGGCACGCAGTACGACAGCAGGCAGGTGGCGGGCAGTGAGGAGCTGTTTGTCTACGGTGGGTTTCAGGCCAAGCACCGGGAGTTCGTGGACTGCGTCCGCGTCGGACGACAGCCCGGTTCATGCTTCGCCGACGCCCTGCTGACGATGGAAGTGGCGGAGACCATCCTGGCTCAGGCACATCTGGCCGGGCGATAGAAGCGCGGCCGGAGAGCCCGGCTTCGCGGGAATGCCATTCTGAGAGCCGTGCCGGTCAGGAGACCCTTCGCCGGCCCACCGCGCGAGACATGCGCTCAGGCGGAGCCGCCCTCGGAGGCATCTCGGGCCGGGAGCCCGTCACAGGCGCAGGCCTTGCGGCGGAGCGGGCGCGTAGGCCGCCCCACCGGGGATGAGGGACTTCCGGCCCCGCCGGGCAGTCTGACCGGCCGCACAGGACACAGGCCGCACCCGGGGACAAAGCGGGCCGACGGCAGTCGGGCACGGCGTCCCCGTAACAAAGGAGGCCTTCCCATGATCTGCCCGGCCCGCGCCCTGATTCTGCTGGCGTTGGCGGCCCAGTTGCCGGCCCCTGCCGCCCCCGTGCGCTCCCTGGACGAGTTCGGCGACATCGCCGATCCCGCTGCGGCGCAGGACACCCTCGAGGCCGCGGTGGATGAGCTGATAGCGGCGGGGGG
>CAYRFY010000560.1:4797-5630 GCA_964423635.1 uncultured Armatimonadia bacterium
TACGCGCAGGGGCTACGCCGTTTTCCACGTGCCCCCTATCGGCAAGCATCAGTCCTGCGTGTGGTCGGGACTAACCGTGAACCGGAAGCTGAACCTGGGTGGGCAGAGCCTTCCGCACTGCGGGGTGCACCCGGCCCAGGCGATCCACAACTACAACATCAGCGGGTCGTCGTCATACATGGCGACGCTGACGGAGCCTGCGAAGAAGGGCGAGGACGCGCGGTGCTACGTGGACCTGATCCGGGGCATCTGGGTGGGCGCGAACCTCAACATCACCAGCAGTGCGGTAGGGTACGCGAGCCCCTATGACCGCGTTACCGTCAAGAGCATCGGCTGGGACCCGGAGAGGCGGGCGCACTACTTCACCGCAGACCTGGAGTACGACCACCCCGCGGCGGCGCTGGTCTACAACAAGCACGTTACCAATGCGCTGCAGATCAACGGGTACTCGAACTGCGACAACCAGACCCCGGGGGAGCTGTCGGTGATCCGCAACCACTACGCCGTGGGCGACAACTTCGTCATTACCGGGATGATGAAGTACATGGGGGACGTCTTCTCGGGCTTCGGCGACGAGGGCGCGGTGGTGTTCAATGCGGAGACCGTCGGAGAGATCGACGGCTTCCACTCGAGGGTCGAGGCGGTGGACTGGGGCGAGGACGAGATCACCTACGAGCCGGGCACCGTCAATCCCCACACCCTGAGCAACTCTCGCCCGCTCATCAACATGAACGAGTCCAAGTGGATCACCGGCGGCACCGTCATGGTCGTCTCTCCCGGCGGCTCCTACAGGGGGCAGACCTACCCCGGCGTCATCGGTGGCCCCCAGAACG
>CAYRFY010000561.1:0-5628 GCA_964423635.1 uncultured Armatimonadia bacterium
GAGCAACCTCCGCGCCGTGCTCGTCGGTTTGAGGCGGAGCTTCGCTAGAAGTCCGGCCGGAAACCCCACCTTCGCCGGGAATGTCGTTCTGAGAGCGTCCGCTCCCGGAGGGAGCAGCTCGAAGAATCTCCTGGCATTCAGCGAGATTCTTCGCCCAAGCGTCGCAAGCTCGAGCTTGCGACGCCGACGCTCCAGAATGACATGAAACGGACTAGCCGCGCTTCTAGCCGCCTACGCTTCGACCAGCTTGTACCCCGCTCCCCGCACACTCAGTAGCCTCGCGGGATTGTGAGGGTCTCTCTCGATCTTGCGCCGGATCCTACCGACATAGACGCCTACATTGGTCAGCCCGCTGCCGTCCTTGTCGCCGATGATGTGCCGCAGGTCGTCGGGAGAGAAGACCCGCCCGGGCTCCTGGGCCATCGCGGTGAGGATGCGGTACTCGGTGAAGCTCAGCCGTACGGGGTTGCCGTCCACTTGCGCGGCGTGGACCCGACGGTCCAGTTCCAGTCCCCCCAGCTCGAGGCGCCCATCCGCGGCCTGCTGGCTCTCGATGTGCACACGGCGCAGGAGTGCCTTGGCATGGGCCTGGAGCTCGCGGCGGTCGGGAGGGGTGATCAGATAGGCGTCGGCGCCCAACTCCAGAGCCACCAGGGAGTCGATTCGGGCCTCCTCGGGCTCCACGAGGACCACGATCCCCGCCCGGCTGGCACGGCTGAGGCTGTGGCAAAGCGGCATGCCGTCTCTGCCCTGTTCTCGCAGGCGCAGCACGATCAGCTCCGGAAGCACGGCCTCCACCATCTCCAGCGCCGATCCCGGGTCATCGCACACTGTTACATCATAAGCCCGAGGCGCCAGGGCCCCCCTTACGGCGGAGGTGATGTCACCGGCGCTGTCTACGACCAGCACTGGGATCTCACTCATTGCCTTCCCTCCCGGCGATTGGCATCCAGACAGCCACACCCCGCACTGCAGCCGTCTCGTTCCACGAACCGTCTCCATCTCAATGGCCTACAATATAACGTCTCGAAGACGGAAGTGCAAGGCGCTTTAGTCAAGTTCGTGTCCTGCCTGGGTATTTCAGCGACTTCGCGAGCCGGTCGCATATCGGCAACGCGAAGTTGCGGCGCCGAAAACGCCGGATGATGCATTGCGACAAAGAAGAGACGCCTTCATGATGATCTTCTGACATGCAAAACGTCGGCCGGGTGGGGCCACAGGCGGTTGTTCCGGCACTTCGGCGCTACTCCGGCGGCGCCCGGGGCGCCGCTTCCCGAAGCCCCCTTGGGGCCTGCCTCCTGTCATGCCGCACCGGACAAGAGGATTGAGCTGCGCGGGGTGGTCGTACTTCCAGTGAGAAGATGAGTTTGGGGCCTGAAAGCGCTTGAGAAAGACAGTCTTTCCAAAGCTTCAGAGGCTTGTTTCTGTTGGAAACCTATGAAAAATCGCACTCAATTGCGAATCAACTAAAAAGACTTGTTTTGTGTTGATGATGGCTGTAAAGGAGGCCTAACGGGCGCTAATAGTGGTGATACCCACCGAATTCCACGAAGTCCATATACAACTATAGGCCATGTCGCGGGTGGTCTTCCTGCTTCGCGTCGCCCGCTCGCCGGTGCTGCCATTGTCGGCCCGGTAGTCCTCACGGGGCAGGAAACAGGACCGCGCCTGCAGGCGCAATTGAGGCTTGGTCTCGCGCGTGTTGGAGAGCTCTTCTCCTGGCGCCCGGCCTCTGCTGTGGATGCTCGACGGGATCTGGTCACATGGCTGCTAGAGCTCCGGCCGAAAAGCCCGGCCGGCCCGGTTGCGGACGCTGTCAGAATGAGACTCTTGGCGAAGGCGGGCTTTTCGGCCGGACTTCCAGGCCGGGCGGCAAGTGTTCTGCCGTTGCCTCAGGCCGGGGAAGCACGCAACTGAAGCGTCGTGTCAAGCCCAGTATGCTGGGACTTTGAGTACAGGGCCGCTCCCCGCAGGTCCTCGGGGCCGGACACGGGAAATGGATATTCCCCGGAGACCGTCCGGGAGAGCCGTCGTGCCTCGGTGGAGGTTTGCCATGCGATTTGTACCCTATGCCCTGCTCTCTCTGTGTGTCACCGGCTTCGCCCAGGAGCCGGCCCTCGTCCCCAATGGCGATTTCGAGACCCTCAAGCCCGTCACCCCCGACGCCGACGGGCTGCTCAGCGGCTGGACGCTGGGCACCCCGCCTCAACTGCCGGAGAAGTGGGCGCTGAACTCGGCGTACCCCGGCGAGATCTCCATCGGCACCGAGGGGGCGTACTCGGGCGAGACGTTCGTGCGCCTCAGGGCCTCGGGCAAGACAAGCGCCCACCTGTACCAGACACTGGAGACGTTGCGTCCCGGCACGTGGTACCGGGTGTCGCTGTGGGTGCGGGGAGGGCCGGTACACGTTCAGTTCTACCAGTATTTCGCCTCCGGCCCGATCGTGACGCAGATCGTCGGCGGCGGAGAGGCGCCGGCCGATGAGTGGCGGCGTGTGAACGCCTATTACCAGGCGCCGCTGGGCGACTTCCTGCGCGCCGCCTTCGCCGTGGAGACCGGCCCCGGCCACACGGCGGACATCGACGCCGCCTCCATGGAGGTTCTCGAGCTCCCCGAGGTCCCCGGAGGAGGGCGGCCTGTGGTATTCGAAAACGACCTGGCGCGGCTGGCCATCGCCGCCAACGGCCGGCTGGAGGAGCTGGGCTGCAGGGCCACCGGGGAGAACTACGCCGCCGAGCAGGCGCCGCTGGGGGTCTTTTCGGCCACGCGGGACGGGCGCAGTTTCCCCGCCCACCTGGTCACCGCCGAGGACGACGTGCTGACGGTGCAGTTCATCGAGCCCGACGTGCGGGCAAAGGTCCGCGTCACCCCGCGCAAGGAGCACTTCCTGCTGGAGGTGCTTCAGGTCGAGCCGCAGGACGTGGAGAGCCTCACCATCGAGTTCCCGCTCCAGCGGCTGGCCACGGTGGGCGCGGCGTTCAATGCCACCTATGACGACCAGTTCGGGGCGTGCTTCTTCGGCACCACCGTCAACTCCCGGAACCTCCCCACCTCCCACAGCACCACGGTGCAGGGGCTGCGGGTGGGCTGCTACGCAAAGCATGGAATGGTGGGGGCGAAGTTCGCGCTGGTAGCGGCGCCGATGGCGCAGTTCAATGAGTCGATCATGGCCGCCGAGCGCGACAACGGCCTGCCCTGCCCGCTGCTGGAGGGCAAGTGGGCGCGGTTTTCCGAGCCGGTGCGCCGCTCGTACCTGTTCGGGGTCGGAGTGACCGAGCAGGATGTGGACAAGCTCATCGAGTACGCGAAGATCGGCAACTTCGGCACGATCATCATCCTCAAGAACGACTGGCTGGCCAACCACGGGCACTACGACATCAACACCAGGGGCTTCCCCGAGGGGGGCGCGAGTGTCAAGCGGATGGTGGACAAGATCCACGCGGCGGGGATGGGCGCCGGAGTGCACGTATTCGGCCCCTCGATCTCGCCCAATGATCCGTACATCACCCCGACGCCCGACGACCGTCTCGCCACGGTGCCCTGCCCGCCGCTGGCCGAGGCGGTGGACGAGCAGGCGACGACGCTGACCTTCGCCGAGCAGCCGAACCTGCCGCCCAAGAACGTGGAGACCCAGGCCTTCCCCGGCCGCTACCTGCGCATCGGCGATGAGATCATCCGCTACGGGGAGGCCGAGAGCGGCCCGCCGTTCCGCTATACCGGTTGCGTGCGGGGAGCGCTGGGGACAAGGGCCGAGGCCCACCCGGCCGGTGCCGAGGCCAAAGGCCTCCTGGCGATGTGGGGGTTCCTCCTGGTCGATCCGGACAGCACGCTGGCTGAGGAGATCACCCAGAACTTCGCGGACCTGGTGAATGAGTGCGGGTTCGACATGGTCTACTTCGACGCCAGCGACGGCATCCAGGACGCCTATCTGGACCGCTGGTACTATCTGAACAAGCTACACCTGGGCTACTACAGCAAGTTCAACCACGATGTGCTGTACCAGACCAGCAACGGGACGGGCTGGGACATCTGTTGGCACATTGTCCCTCGCAGCGCCTCGGCCGACGGCCACGGAGACCTGAAGTGGTACCTGGACCAGAGGCTGAACGGGATGCTGGGGATGGCGGCCAACTATACCCGCTCCGATGTGGGCTGGTACTACATGTTCGACGAGGTCCGCCCCGACCAGATCGAGTACGTCTGCGCCAAGACCATCGGCATTGATGGGTCGATCTCCATCGAGACGTCCAGGGCCTCGATGGAGAAGCACCCCCGGGCGCGGCAGATGATCGAGATGGTGGGGCGTTATGAGAAATGCCGGCTGTCGCGGTACTTCCCCGAGGAGATCCGGGAGCGTCTGAAAGAGCCGGCGCGGGACTTCAAGCTCTTCGCCCGCGGTGAGGACGACTGGGTGCTGTACCGTGCCAGATACGAGGAGCCGCGGACCGTGGATGTGCTGGACGGGGCGCAGAATGTATTCACCGTGCACAATGACGGCGACGGCCCGCGGCCGCTGGGGGTGGAGATCGTGCGGGGCGACCGCAAGGTGGTCTCGGCGGACTACCAGGACCCCGCAGCGCTGACGATCGAGACCTTCGATGATGCCGCCGAGTACAGGGAAAGTGAGCGCAATGACTACGAGAAGTTCGTGATCGGCGGCGACAAGGTGCAAAGCGACGCCGGCCCGGTGCGCCAGGGGGTGACACAGAGCTTCTCCACCACCGCGGAGGGGGCACTGGTGGGAGGAAGCTGCGGGGTATACTCCGCCAAGAACGCAGGCATTGACGGCGGCTGGGGCGGCATCGGCCGGCGCTTTGCCGAGCCTTTGGACCTCAGCGCCTACAAGGCCATCTGCCTGCAACTGCACGGGGACGAGGCCGGCGGGGCAATCCGATTCCAGTTCCGGGATGTGGCCGGACAGAGTGCCGATCTGGTGATTCCCATCGGCTACAAGGGTTGGCGTATGCACACCATGGACCCCTCGGACTTCCCGGCTTTCGACTGGTCCAAGTCGGAGTACGTCCTGTTTTACTTCAATGGCCTGCCGCAGAATGCGGATGTGAAGGTGCTTTTGGATGATGTGCGGGCGGTGCCCAATGTGGACGTGGGGACCAGCGTCACGGAGCCGACGTGCATCGTCAACGGCGCGTCGGTGACCTTCCCGGTGGAGTTGGGGCGCGGCCAGGCGGTGACGGCCGAGGGGCCCGGAGGGGTGAGCTTCTGGCAGGGCGGCATGCTACCGGGCAGGACGCTGGAGGTGTCCCAGGAGGCCCTGGTGCTGCAGCCGGGCGAGAATGTGATCGAGCTGCAGTGCAAGGAGGGCACGAACTTCGCGGGAGACGTGGAGGTCTTGCTGTATCAGATGTGGCCGATGGAGAAGTGAGGCGCCGGGCGGCGAGGTGGGTGATATGCCGGTGGCCGGCTCGTGGGCAGTGGATGGAGGCTACTCTGGCGGTGTTGGAGTCTCCGGCGCGACGTGTTTGGCCTACGGTGCGGGTCCCGCTGGGCGGGACCCACGGGTGGAGGCCGTCTGTACACACCAGCATGTGCCACCGTGCCCGCGGGCTTCCAAGCCCGCATGGTGGGTCTTAGACCGCTCGCCAGATCGCGCCCGGCAGGTGGAGGCTG
>CAYRFY010000562.1:0-5622 GCA_964423635.1 uncultured Armatimonadia bacterium
CAGTGGCCATCTGGAGATGACCCCGGGGCCGATCCGAGACGTCTCCGGCACCGAGATCGGGACGCATCGCGGCCTGCCGCTATACACCATCGGTCAGAGGCACGGCCTGGGGATCGGGGGCACGCCGAGGCTGTTTGTTCTCCACAAGGACCCGCCGGCCAATGCCCTGGTGGTCGGCTCGCGCGAGCATCTCCAGAGCCGCAGGCTGATCGTGCCGAAGCTCAACTGGGTGAGCATCGCCGCTCCGCCGCCGGGAAGCACGCTGCAGTGCCTTGCGATGGTCCGCTACCGGGGAAGACCGATCGAGGCGGAAGTGACCCCGGAGACAGATGGCGGGTGTGAGGTGCGGCTCGGCCCCCACGACCAGGCGATCGCCCCGGGTCAGGGCCTGGCGCTGTACGACGACGACGGCTGGCTCCTGGGCGGGGGCACTATCGGAGTCGCCTGACACCGCCCGGCCGCTGGCTGCCGGCACGGTGCCGACGCTTCTCCGGCCCCGCATCGGGGCGCGCGGCTGCGCCTCCGCTTCCCCCGGATGTGCGCAGCGATGCCCCGGCGCGAAGCTACCCTCCCCTTACCTGGCTCAGTGCCTCGCTCGCCGCATTGACCATGAACCCAGCATCCGTCTGCAGGGCGATGAACCTGAAGCCCTGCGCCATGCGTTCTCTCACTGCTTCGGCGTTGAAGACATGGATGCCCGGCGCCACTCCCACCTCGGTGGCCGCTTTGCAGACTTCGACAATGGCCTCCTCCAGGCGCGGATCGTCGCTGCCCGGCGGCAGGCCCATGGAAGCCCCCAGGTCCGCCGGACCGATGAAGGCCGCGTCCACCCCCGGCACGCTGAGAATCTCGCGGCACCGCGAGACCGCGTCGATGTGCTCGATCTGCACGACAACGAGGATCTCCTCGTTCGCCCGGGCGTAGTATTCCGCTGCCCCGGCCTCGAAGGACATGGCGGCCAGGCTGCCGCCCATTCCCCGGCAGCCCGCGGGCGGGTAGCGGCACCACGCCACCGCCTGCGCCGCTTCCTCGGGTGTGTTTTGCATGGGAAAGACGACGCCCCAGGCACCGGCGTCCAGGACTCGCTTGACGTTCTCCCCCGTCGCCCACGGCACCCGCGCCAGGGGCACGCCGCCTTCGGCGGCGATGGCCGCGAACATCAGGGCCGCGGTCTCGAAGCTCGTGGGGCTGTGCTCCAGCTCGACATTGAGCCAGTCGAAGCCCACCCGTGCCATATAGCGGGCGCAGAAGGGGTCGGGCAAGGACAGCCAGCTTCCGACGGTCGTCTCCCCGGCGCGCAGTGCCTGTCTGACGGTGTTGGTACGCATATTTGCTCTCTCAGTCCTCCTGGTACTGCACGATTCGCGCTGCTTCGGCAACACTCGCGAACACTCCGGCTCCGACGCCGGCGATGAGGGCCGCGCCGCAGGCGGCTTCCTCCCGATGGACGGGCACCCGGAGCGGGAGACCGAAAGTCTGGGCCACGATCTGTGAGAGGACAGCGTTCTGACGCAGGCCGTTGCCCGCCCCGACCAGCCTGGACCGAGGTCCTCCGGCGGCGGTCTGGATCTTCCCATAGCCGTCGAGGAAGACCCGCGCCATGCCCTCCAGCACCGACCGGATCACATTGCCCGGCGTCAGGTTGATGTCGGACATCCCGGTGATGGAGGCTCTGCGCTCGGGCTCCCAGCGAGCACCGGCGAAGTATGGGTCACAAACCAGGCCACCGGCCCCCGCGGGTGCCTGGGCGGCCAGGCTGTTCATGCGTTCGTACAGGTCGGCCGGAATCGCCGAGCCCAGTAGCTGGGTGGCTATCTGGCGCAGCAGGTTGTGCAAGATGGCGTAAGCCTGTCCCCCGGAGAGACCGGCATGGACCAGGAGGTACCCTTCTCGGGCGAATGGGCGCGTCTCCAGCGGCGGAGCGTGACAGACACTGTCGACGAAGCATCCTACCTGGGCACCGGTGCCGACGTTGATCAGGACCGTCTCCTCCAGATCAGCGACGCTGCCCAGGAAACTGGCCTGGTTGTCGCCCAGGGCCACAAATACCGGCAGGCCGACAGGCAGGCCGGTGGCGACGGCGGCCTCGGCGCTGAGCCCGCCAAGAGCATCCCCGGCCTCGCGCACCTGAGGAAACAGCGACCGCGGCAGGCCGAGCCGGGCGATCAGGCCCTCATCCCACGTGCGGGTCTGCAGGTCGAAGAGCCCGCTACTGGCTCCGTTGGTCGGGTCGGTGACCGGGGCCCGCCCGGTGAGCGCCGCGCCCACGAAGTCGGCGGCGAAGGCAGCGGTTGCGCCCTCGGGCAGCGCGCCGGTGCGGCTCAGCCAGTAGAGCGTGACCCCCATGAACCCGGCTGAGAGCACGCAGCCCGAGGTTCGCGGTGCCTCGGGGCCGGCCAGGTCCGCGGCTTTCTGCACATACGACAGGCCCTCACCCGGCATGATCTCCTCGCCGCGTCGGTCCTGCCAGTTGATCAGGGGCGATACCGCCCGATTCTCGGCATCCAGCAGTACCACTCCATGTTGCTGGCCGGTGATGCCGATGCCGGCCACCTCGGAGAGGCGTTGTCCCAACTCGCCGGCGCACTGGTTCACGGCGGCGTTGGCAATGCGCGCGATCCCTTCCGCGTTCCATTCCGAGCGCCCGCGGGCCCTGTCCCCGGCGGAGGTGGTGTTGGCGTTGTTGGCGAGAGTGCTGAATGCCAGTTCCTCGCCGCAGTCCGTGTCGACGGCGACGCAGGAGACGGTGGTGGTGCCGATGTCCAGTCCGATGGTGACGGGCATGGGGTGGCCTCCGCGGATGGTTGGTGCGGTGCAGGGTGCATTCCGCGCGGGGAGGAGAGGGTCCTTCCTGAGGCGCCGGCTCTGCCCGCGGCCGCGGGACCTCTGCGCGCCCGGGCAGGTCGCCGGCATCCTGCGGGGGAAACTCCCTGGGTCTAGGATCCCCGGGCCGGAGATGCCTGCCATGAGACTTGTCTGCCTCGCCTACACCTGCCTATTGCTGCTCTCCTTCCACGCTCGGGCCGCCGAGGTGTTCACCTGCGACTTCTCGGCCGAGCTCTCCTCGCCCTGGCTGCGCCTGACCGGTGACGCCCGAATCGAGGACGGAATGCTTCGCAGTAGGGCCCAGGACGGCTGGCGCCGCAGCGGCCTGCTGGTGGGGCCGCTGCCCATGAGCCGGGTCACCTGGACGATTCAGTACGATGTGCGCCCCGTGGCCTTCGGCCGTCAGTGCCAGGAGTTCGTCTCCGAAAGCCCCGGCACGCACCGGTACATGGTCTATGTCCGTCCCGACGGCCGCCCGGCGATCCATACGCACTCAGGCGACAAGTGGGAGCAGCGAGCGGCCTCCGAGGTGGCGCTCAGCGTGGGCGAGTGGTACCGGGTCACCGTCGAGCTCTCGGCCCACGGCATGCGCTACCGCATCCGGAGCAGGGCAGCGGCCGAAGACCTCTGGGACAGCGGAACCCAGCCTCTGGACGACCTGGGAACCGAAACTGTCTTCGGCCTCGTGGACGAGGCCGCAGAGGCCACAGGGGAGTCGGCGTGGGACAACCTACGGGTTTCCACCGACTCATCTGAAGTGATAGAGAAGATGGAGCGCCTGGCCCGGCAGATGGAGGCGCGGCGCCGGGAGGCAGAGAGCCGCCAGGCCGTGGGGCGGCGGCTTAGGGAGGCCGGGATTGCCGTCCTCCCCACACCGCAGGAGTGCTGGCTCGGGCCCGGGAGCTTCTCCATGGAGCCGGAGACGGTGATTGTCCCCGATCCCAACAGCCCGACGAACCTGACGGATGCCGCGGCGGTGCAGATGGTCCTGCAGGAGCGCCTCGGCGTGAGTTACGGCATCGGTACCGACGGTCCGGCGGGCGCGATCATCCTCTCGAACTGGCCGGAGGGCGCGGTGACCCCGTGGCGGGGCGAGCAGGGGTATCGCATCGAGGTTGGCGACAACTGGGTGGAGATCAAGGCTCAGAGCCCCTGCGGCTTCTTCTACGGCGCCCAGACGCTGGCCCAACTGGCGACCCCGGAACTGCAGGTGCGCCGCTGCCATATCAACGACTGGCCCGACATCGAGAGCCGCCTGGCCATGATCGCCGTGAGCCAGGGCGCCTTCCAGGTGATCGATGTGGAATACTGGAAGCGCGTCATCCGCGAGCTTTCGGCGGTGAAGATCAATGCCGTCATGCCGTACTTCGAGGGCGGCACCTTCTATTACGAGAAGTACCCCTTCCTGGGCCTCAAGGGCCGAGACGGCTTCACCATCGACAAAGGCAAGGACCTCAGTCAGTACGCCAGGGAACACTTCATGCAGATCGTCCCGCAGCAGGAGGCTCTGGGGCACTCGGGCAATGTGCTGACGCATGAGGAGCTTAAGGACCTCCGGGAATCCGGCGGGGTGTTTTGCTCCTCCAACCCGCGGACCTTCGAGTTCCTCGGCGACCTGTTCGACGAGCTCGTCCGGGCCTTTCCCGATGCGCGTTGGGTCCACGTGGGTGGGGACGAGTTCGCACACGGATTCGCCAAGTGCCCACAATGCGCGAAGCGCGCCGAGGAGATCGGCAGGCCGGGGCTGTACGCCGAGCACATCATGAAGCTGCGGCAGATGCTGAAGGACCGCGGTCGGGACACGATGATCTGGTGGCACGAGGAGGGGTATACGGAGCAGGCCGCCGACCGGCTGGCCAAGGGCATCGTCGTGTTCGACTGGCACTACGGCAATCAGGCCGCCTACCCGTCTCTGGCCAGGCTCCAGAGCGCCGGGTTCTCGCAGACCTGGGCCACACCGGCCGTGACCCGCTACTATGGCGGGACCAATGACTGGGACAACACCTTCGGCAACATCGGCGGGTTCCTGGCGGAGGCGGCCCGGAGGAGGGTTCCCGGGGAGTGTACCTGCACCTGGGTCCACGGCATCTGGGGCGGCCGGAACCTGTTCGAGCTCAACCTCTACGGATTGGTCTATAGCGCTCAGTGTGCCTGGAATTCGTGGTGTAACCGGCCCGACGAGTTCCGCTGGTGTTTCGGCAGGCACTGGTTTGGCCTGAGCGATGATACGGTGGAGCAGGATGTGATGGACGCCATCCACGCCCCATACGGGGACGCCGCGGAGCAGGGGTTCTGGCGAGATAACCGCGCCATGGATCGTACCGCCGCCCAGAGCCTGGCCGCCACCGCCGAGGAGATCGGGAAAGCCCCGGACCTCCCGGAGCAGGCCCGGAAGCTGCTGGAATACTGCAGCCGCGCAGACGCCATCCTCGACCGCTGGGCGAAGACCGCGGTGAGAAACCGGGTGAGCGCCGAGTTCTACGCCTTCGACGTGTTCATCCACGCCACCACGGCCCGCCGCCTCCTCGCGGTCGACGCGTTGGCCCGAGACTGGGCGCGCCTACGCGGTCTTGCGGCAGAGCAGCGCGCCGAAGCGCTCGCGCCCCACCTGGCCGCCTTCCAGGCTCTGTCCGCCGACTACGACCGGATAGTGAAGCTCTTTGACCGCTCAATCCTCGAGGCCGGCGGCGGACGCTGCGGCTCCGGCGGTTGGTACCCCTTCGTGGCCGGCGGCGGGGTGCAGTTCGCCGCCCCGCAGGCGATCGAGGAGATCGGCAAGCAGATCGAGTACCTCAA
>CAYRFY010000563.1:0-3045 GCA_964423635.1 uncultured Armatimonadia bacterium
TCCGCTCCCGGTAAGGGCAACTCGAGGAATCCCCCGGCATTCAACGAGATTCTTCGCCCAAGCGGCGCAAGCCCGGGCTTGCGCCGCCGACGCTCCAGAATAACAGGAAGCGGGCCGGCCGCACTTTTCGGCCGTACTTGTAGCTCGGCGAGCCGGGAACCTCGCCGGCCGCCGCAGGGGGGTATGAACCCGTGAAGGGCGTCCTCTGCCTGGCCGTGGCCGGCTGGGGTGCGATGGGCGCGGTCGCCGCCGACTACCCGTGGCGCGTGGCGGTGTTGGACGATCAGACAGCCGGGACGGGGCTGTTCCCGGGCGCCAGTTGCCTGTTCACCATACCGGGCTACTGGGATTACGGACACTTCGAGCCCCGCGAGCGCTGTGAGCTGCCCGGAAAGCTCTTCCGCGCCCGGGCCGGCGGGGAGATGGACGCACGCCACGTCTACTATGCCCCGGCCTTCTGGGGAGAAGTCACCCGGTACCCCGTCCCGGCACAGCCACTGTATGCGGCATGGCAAGTCCGAGCGCCGGAGACAGGCGTTGCGGGTGGCCGGTTCTCCCTGGTTGCCCCGCTCCCCGGGCCATGGCGAGTGTGGTGCAATCGGGACGCCGACGACGAGCTGAGATGGCATCTGGAGACCCTCAAGGACGGGCAGTGGCGCGAGACTTCGCTGCCCGCTACTCCCGACGAGGCCGGATGGCTACGGATGGAGGTCGTCATGGAGCCGCGCCGGCTGCTACTGCAGGCCGAGGGGGTCGAAGTGGCCCGCGTCGACCACGACGCCTACGCGGAAGACTTCATCATGTCCTTCGGAAGCGGACAGGCCTCCGAGGGCGGCGGGCCGGTGCTCAGCGAGTTCCGGGAGACGTACTTCCACGACGCCCCGTACCCCTACGACCCGAAGCAGGTGCCCGACGGCCCGGAGGACCTCCGTCTCCAGGACGGGGCGCTGGTGTACATGGTCAACCCCGCCACCCGGCGGGAGCCTCGCCATACCGAGGGCGATCTCATCCAGCTCGGGGACGGAAGACTCCTGCTGGTGTGGTCGCAATACTATGCCCAGAAGGGATGGGACGACTCCCCGGCGCGGCTGGCGGCCCGGGTGTCCCGAGATGGCGGCAGGACGTGGGACGAGCCGCGGGTCATTGTCCCCGACGAGCACGGCCGCAATGTGATGTCCGCAAGCCTGGGCCGAGCGGGCAACGGGGACCTGCTCCTGGCGTACCTCGACCAACTGCCGGCCATGGCCGCTCCGGGCATGGTGCTCCGGCGCTCGGCCGATGACGGCGCCACCTGGGGAGAGCCCTCAGCGGTCGCTCCCCCCAACGGCAACCGCCACATCGCCAACAATGCCTGTCTGACGACGCTGAGCAGCGGGCGGCTCATCTTGGCCTGCCGCGAGTACGCGGATGGCATTCGCCGGCCCTACTGCCTGCTCTCCGACGACGACGGCCGCACCTGGCGGGCGGGCAGCCACGTTCCCGACCCTGAGCTGACGCCGGAGCAAAGGCGCGGCCAAAACGTCAACGAGCCCGGTGTGGCGCAATTGGCCGACGGCCGTCTGTTGATGACCATGCGCACCATCGCCGGAGGCCAGTTCTTCTCATACTCCGCGGACGAGGGGGAGAATTGGACCACCCCGGTGCTGTCGCCGCTGCGCGGCACCTGCTCCCCGGCGGCGATCCGGCGCATCCCCGGTAGCGACGACATCCTGGCCATCTGGACCTACAGCTATCTGGGGCGTGCACCGCTGGTCTCGGCCATTTCCGGCGATGGCGGGAGAACCTGGCACCATCTCAAGCTCATCGAGCAAAGCCCGTACCACGTGTTTGGCTACACCAGCATCACCTTCGTGGGAGACCGTGTATACCTGACATACATGCACGCCCCCGGCTTCACCTCCCTGGAACGCTTCGAGGCCGATCCGGGCTACATCGACCAGCGCCTGACGGTGCTGCCGCTGGCGTGGTTCTACCGCTGAGGACAAGGCCCCGGCCCATACCACCGCGCCACCCGCGCCACCTCCGCCCTTAACAAGCGGCCACCGAGGGTGTAGACTGTGCCTTCTCAGTCTCGGTAGGACCAGTTCGGAGGTCGTGGACGTATGGCAGGTGGCGGCAGCCAGGAGAGCACTTTGCAGGAGGAGGAGCAGCAGCCCTTTGAGGGGATGATGGGGCGGCCACACACGGTGGTCGCGATGGCCATTGTCGTCGGGATCCTCGTGGGATTCGTCTCCATACTCTTCCGCCTGATGATCGGCGGGTTCTCGCACCTGTATTTCGATATCCTGGCAGGGGCGCTCCCGCAGTCCTGGGGCACGCTGCGGTACCTGGCCATTCCCGCAGCGGGCGGCGCGCTGGTGGGCCCGATCATCTATGTCTTCGCGCGCGAGGCCAAGGGACACGGGATTCCCGAGGTGATGGAGGCCGTGGCCATGCGCGGCGGCCGCATCCGCCCTCGGGTCACCCTCATCAAGGCCCTCGCCTCGAGCATCTGTATCGGCTCGGGTGGGTCCGTGGGCCGTGAGGGGCCGATCGTGCAGATAGGCTCGGCCGCCGGCTCCACCGTGGCCCAGATGCTGAAGTTCCCCGGCAAGCTCACCCGCGTCATGGTCGCCTGCGGAGCCGCCGCCGGCGTGGCGGGCACCTTCAACGCTCCCGTCGCCGGAGCCTTCTTCGCCCTGGAGCTGATCCTCCGTGACTGGGGCACGGCGGCCTTCGCACCCGTCGTGATCTCGTCCTTCTGCGCCACGGTGGTCAGCCGGCGCTTCCTCGGCGACCACCCGGCCTTCGAGATCCCCGATTACTCCGTGGAGAGCATCACCGAGCTACCGCTGTTCGGCCTGCTCGGCCTTCTGTCTGCTCTGGTGGCCATCGCCTTCATCGTGTCCCTGTATTTCATGGAGGATCGGTGGGACAGACTGCGGATCCCCGAGTGGCTCAAGCCCGTGCCCGGCGGGGTGCTGGTGGGGGCGCTCGGGCTGCTCTCACTCAAGCTGCTGGGGGCCGGCGAGGTGGTGGACGGCGCCATCGACCTACTCAACCATG
>CAYRFY010000563.1:3055-5620 GCA_964423635.1 uncultured Armatimonadia bacterium
AGGACTACCATCTGGGAATCTGGGGCGTGGGATATGACACCATGCAGCTCGCGCTCACAGATGAGGGCGTGACGCCGGCCATCGTCGGCGGCCTGGTGCTGCTGAAGCTCGCCGCGACCACGACGACCCTGGGCTCCGGCGGTTCCGGAGGCGTGTTTGCCCCCAGTCTCTATCTGGGCTGCATGACCGGGGCCCTGATGGGCCACGTGGTGCACCCACTCTTCCCGGCCCTGGGCACCTCCCCCGCCGCCTATGCTCTAGTCGGGATGGGTGCCGTGTTCGCCGCGGCCAGCCGGGCGCCGGTAACGGCCGTCCTGATCGTCTACGAGATGACCCAGGACTACCGCATGATCCTCCCCCTGATGCTGGCCTGCGCCGTGGCCGTCTGGCTGGCATCCAGCCTGTACCGCTACAGCATCTACAATCTCAAGCTCTTCCGCCGCGGCGTCCATCTGGACCTGCCGTACGAGCCGGTGATCCTCAGCGAGATCTACGTCGGGGAGGCTATGACGCGGGATGTCATCGGTGTGGACCCGCGGCAGACCGTGCGCGATGTCATGGACCTCCTGGATAGCACCAAGCACCACGGCTTCCCTCTGGTCGACGAGCGCGGGGACCTCCACGGCATCGTGACCGTGGGCGATGTGCGCCGGGCCCTGAGGGAGGGCAAGCAGGACAGACCGGTGTCCGAGGTCGCCACACACGACGTAGTGGTTGCCTTCCCGGAGGAGAGCCTCAACGACGCACTGCGCAAGCTGGCTCTGCGCGACGTGGGCCGCCTGCCCGTGGTGGACAGAGAGGATCGCAAGAAGCTTCTGGGCCTCGTGACCCGCAAGAACATTCTCTCGGCCTATAACCGGGCGCTTTTGCACCGCCACACAGACCTGGAGAAGACCGTCGAGCCCGAGCACCTGGAGTAGGCGGCCGAGCCCGCCGCCGCCCTGTCGTCTCCGACCGTTCGGCGCGGGCCCGCCTGAAGGGACCGCCCGCGCCGTCAACGAAACTACCGCAAAGCGCGCAGCCATCCACGGCCGCCGCGGTGATCCCGGCTACCCATGAAACCTAAGCACAACACCCTCCTGGCCTATCTCTGTCTCGCTCCCGCCGCCGCCCTGGTGGGAGCCATCATCATCTACCCCATCGTGCGCACGCTGTATGCCTCCTTCTGCGAGGTGGACAAGCTCGGGAATCCGGGGCGCTTCGGCACGCTGTCGAACTACCGCTGGCTGGCCGATGACAAGGTGTTCACCGAGTCGGTGGTGCCACAGACCCTCATCTGGACCTTCTCGGTGGTCATCGTCACCATCCTGGTATCCATCATCACCGCCCTGATCCTGCACGAGAAGCTCCCCGGCCGGCGCCTGATGCGGGCCATCGTCATGTTGCCGTGGGCGACCTCTCTGGTCATCAGCGCCGCCATCTGGCGCTGGATCTTGCACCCCTCCCAGGGGCCACTGAACGGGATTCTGCTCAACCTCGGCCTGATCAACCTCGGGGCCGAGCCGGCGTGGCTCGCCTACCCCAAGACGGCGCTGGCCATGGTGGTGCTCGTGGGGATCTGGGTGTCGATACCGTTCACGACGGTGGTGGTACTGGCCGGTCTGCAGTCGATCACCGAGGACCTCTACGAGGCCGCGCTCATCGACGGAGCCGGCTGGTGGCAGCGGCTGCGCAAGATCACTCTCCCTCTCCTGCGCCCGGTGCTCCTGGTGGCCGTCCTGCTCAACACGATCTATGTGTTCAACTCCTTCCCGATCATCTGGACTCTGACCCAGGGCGGTCCGGCCAACGCGACCCATATCATCGTGACATACCTGTACCGCACCGCCATCTGGCAACGGCACTACGGCCCCGGTTACGCCATGGCGGTGCTGACCTTCCTGTTCCTCCTGGCCTTCAGCCTGATTTACACCCGCGTGTACGCCAAACAGGGGCTGGAAGCGGCGTAGGACGAGACGGCTCCGACGAAAAGACACCGGCGGACGATTGACGACAACCTATCAGGATAGCCCCAATGCGCCTTTCACCACTCACCAGGACTCTGTATCTCGTCGCGATCGTGCCGGTGCTTGTCGGCATCCTGTTTCCCTTTGCCGTCATGCTCTCCACGGCCCTGAAGTCTCCGGCGGAGATCAGCGGGTATGGGGACAGCTCGTACTCCCTGATCCCCCGCGACCTGGAGCTGTCCAATTTCATCGGCTGCTTCAAGGCCATGGCGCTGGGCCAGTGCTTCCTCAACAGCCTGATCATCGCCGTGGGCGCGACGCTGCTGAACATGCTGTGCGCCATCCCCGCGGCCTATGCCCTGAGCCGCCTGAGCTTCCCCGGCAAGCCCGGGGTGCTGTTTGCCATCCTGGTGACTCAGATGTTCTCGCCTATCGTGCTGGTCCTGGCACTCTTCTCCCAGTTTCGCAACTACCACCTGCTGGAGGTGAACCAGGGGCTGGTCAATGCCTTCAAGTGGATCCACATCCACCCACAGGGGTGGTTTTCCGAGACGCTGGAGGGCTGGACCATCTTCCTGGCCCTCATCCTCGCCAATGGTGCGTGCTCCTTGGCCTTCAG
>CAYRFY010000564.1:0-5616 GCA_964423635.1 uncultured Armatimonadia bacterium
CTTCGAGCTGCTCTTACCGGGAGCGGACGCTCTCAGAATGACATTCCCGGCGAAGCGGGGTTCTCGGCCGCGCTTCCGGTCCCTCATCGCCGCAGCGGGTCCGCGTCACGAGTGCCTCCGGGGCGCTCAAAGGCGCTCCCACAAGCGCGCATGGCCTTTGTCCGATGACGTTTCTGTCATCCCCGCACCCTCCATCTCGTCATCGACCGCGGGCATACTCTCCTCGACGACGGCACCTGACAAAGACAACTGACGCAGAAGCACACAGGAGCCGCGGAAGCAACAAGAGCGCCGGTGGCGCTCCCCACACCATCAGACAGCGCGCGATGCGCGCCGCAAGAGGAGAGAACGGAAGATGAACAAGACAGCCCAGATCGCGATGTTGACAGTCCTGCTCGGCGTCGTCCTCACCGCAGCCCCGGCCTTCTGCCGGCCCGGTCCGCCGGACGGACCGGACAGGATGGCCCCCGGAAGAGATGGCCCGGACCAGCCGGGGAAGATGCAGCCGCCGGCTCCTAACCCGCCACCGCCCGACCCGCAGCCCGCAAACGGCGTGACCATCCAGGTCCGGGTCACCCCGATTCGGGGAACGACGACAATCATCGAGATCAGGACCCTTGATACCCATGATGGCCCGCGTCCCGGCCTGGACCGCCCCGACAGGCCCGCTCCGCCGGCACCCGCGGACCGCGGGCCCGAACCGGAACCCCGGCGAGACGGCGACCAGGGACGGCACCGGCCCGGCAAGTAGTTGCCACGCGGATGGACACACTGCCGGAGCATACGTGGCACAGGAAGTGATGGTGACATGAGCGATCGAAGAGGCCGACCCGGCCAACCGGGTCGGCCTCGGCGCTGTGTGGACTGCTGAGGAAGGGGACATGTAGGTCCCCGGCGAAGCGCCATTCAGTTGCAGGTGGCGCGCCTGTGCCCCTCGCGCCTCCCTCCCGGAGGTACCCTTATGCCCCAGACCATCGCCGGTATTCTGGCACTCTCTTTCGGCCTCACCTGCTGGGCCGACACGCTCACTCTCGACGACTTCTCCCAGAGCATTGACGCCTGGCAGCCCTCCTTGCGCTACGGCGAGACCGATGAGGTGAAAGTTTCCCTGGACGAAGGCGTCGCCGGCTCCAATGCCCTGCGCATCGACTACGGCTTCACCGGAGCGAGCACCAATCACGTCCTGTATTCCCGGGAGTTCTCAGAAGGCGTTGGGGCCGCTGAGAAGCTGGCCTTCTCCGTGCGCGGCGTCGGCGACAGGGTGGAGCTATTCCTCTTCGTCTTCGACTCCAAAGGTCGGATGAACAACTACGGGCCACACGGGCAACATCCCGACTTCCACAGCGGCTACGCGGACTGGCACCGCTGCGAGGTCAACCTCGAGGAAGACCCGGCCTTCCAGGGCGGCGAGGCCGATCTGCAGGACATCCGCAAGATCGGCGTGTTCTTCTGGGGCATGGGGCCCAAGACCGGCTCGGTGTGGATCGACGATCTGGTGATGATCGAGGGAGAGCCCAGGCTCACCTGCCTGCCCGCGGAGATCAGCCCCAATGGCGACGGGGTGTACGATGCCGCGGCTCTGCGCCTGCGGGTACCCGGGGAGGCCACTGCGGCGGTGGAGGTGCTGGACGCCACCGGAGCCGTGGTGGACACACTCGTGACGGGCGAGGCGGTGCACGGCGGCGCCCTGCAGTTGCAGTGGCCCCCCGAGCAGGGGCCACAAGCGCCCGCGGCGGGGCAGTACACCGTTCGTGCCACGCTGACGGGCGACACCGAGATGGTGCTGACGACGAATCTGACCGCGATCGATCTGCCGCCCTGGCCCCCCATCGCCTATCAGGCCGAGCCTTTCTTCCCCGTCGGGGTCTGGTTCGAGGGCGCGCCTTCGATGAACAAGGGGGGCACCACGCCGGAGGAGGTCGGGGAATACTACGACTTGTGCTTCTCCGACATGGCCGCCCACGGCATCAATGCGGTGGCCGTGCCCAACTGCCCGGAGAGCCTGTGGGAGACCCTGCTGCAATCGGCCGGGGAGCATGGGGTCAAGGTCTGCCTGGAGGTGGGCCCGCTGGTAGGCCTGGTCAGCCGCACCGACCCGGCGACAGAGACCGAGGTGGCCGCGGCGGTGAAGGCCGTTGTCGACAGAATCGGCAAGTACGACTCACTTGTGCGCTACCAGATCCGGGACGAGCCCTTCGACCTGATGCTTCCCAACTGGGTGCTGGTGCAGCGCATCCTGGCCGCCGCGGACCCCACCCGCCCGGCGTTCTCCTGCTTCTGCAGCGACAGCGGGCTGGCCCGCCTGGCGGAGCGTACCACGCTGTCGGAGGCGGTGTTCGACATCTACCCCCTGCGGGCCGCGGACAACCCGCCCACCATCGGCGGATTCCAGCCGGCCCTGGACGGCTTCCGGCGCTCCTCGCAGGACAATCCCATGTGGGTGGTGCTGCAGACTTTCGAGTGTCCTCCCCCCTCGTGGCGGTACCCCACGGCCGAGGAGATTCGCTGCATGACGTACCTGTCTTTGGCCGCGGGAGCCAAAGGGGTGTTCTTCTTCATCTACCAGTACATGCCCGACTACCTCCACGGCCTGATCGACCCGCTGACCGGGGAGCCCCAGCCGCTGTACGCGAATGTGGCCAGGCTCGCCGATGAGTTGCAGAAGTTGGCGCCCCTGCTCCTGAACGCCCGCCCGGGCCGGCCGGCGACCCACGTCATCGGCGCGGTGCGGGTAGGAAGCTTCGAGACCGTCGAGGGCAAGCCTCTTTACATCATCGCCAATCAGGACCCGGGAGAGGAAGTGGAGGTCACGGTGTTCGGCATCCAGGGCACGCAGTTCGCCGACACCTTGACCGACGAGACGGTGCAGGCGGCGGAGGGCAAGCTGCAGATGACCCTGGGGCCGGGGGAGGGAAGGGTGCTGGTGGGGAAGTGAGCCCGAATGCCTGACCGGGCCCGCGGCCCGGTCGTCTTCCCAGAGCGCTCAGCCGTCTGCCGCCGCCCGCGCGAAGAGCGTCAGACTGGTCGGGGCCGGGGAATGCCTGAGCGCACTCTCTTTCCCCTCTGGACGGCACGTCCTCTCTTCCCCGCCCCGGCGAGCTTCCGCCCGCCTTTCTTCCTCGTGGCGCCGGAGCCGCGTTCAGCCTATAATCATCCTGCACGCCGCCACGCCTGCGTGCCCTCCGGCCGGGGCCTCTTGCCGGCTTCCTCGAGAGCGACCCGAGGCCCTCGCCCCCTGCCCCGGTGGGCCCTTGTCGCCCCGTTTCGCTTGCCGCCCGGCCTACGGTGTTACGGTCGCTTGCCAAAAGGAGATGCCGCCGTGAGATCGCTCTTCTCATGCCTCGCTATCGCTGTCGCCCTGACGGCGGGGCCGCCAGCCCTTGCCGCCCAGACCTATCCGCTTCAGCCCTTCAAGCTGCAGCGCCCCTTCACACCGCTCATCTACCTGGACTGGAGCCCAGAGCCACCCGCAGATGCCGGGGCACTGCCGTTGCTCCAATCGCCGATACCCCTGTTCTCCTCGCTCAAGCTCGGCGACAAGCCGCCCATGCTCATCGCCGCCGATGTGAGCCGGGAGGCCGGCGTGGACCGCTGCAGTATCTACCTGGACGCCAACTGGAACGGCTCCTTGGCCGGCGAGAGGGCCTATCCGATGGGGCCGGTTGATCTGGACGGCACCAGGCTCTGGGCGACCGAGGAGATCAGAATCGCGCTGCGCATCCACACCGACGGTGGGGACGTGGTGGGGCAGACGGCTTTCCGTCTGGCCAACGAGCCGGACGCTCAGGTTCCCTGCGGCCCGCCCTGTGTCATGTACGTTGAGTACGGCCACACCGCCGTGCTCGACCTGGACGGGACCCCGGTGCGGCTCACGGTGTGCGATGCCGACGGCGACGGGAAGCTCCTGCTTGGACGGGGCGCCGAGGGAGACCGCTGCGGGCTCTCCACGGACCTGACCGCCTGCCCGGACCCGCGGTCCTTCCTGCCCCTCAGCTCGCCTCTGGAGTTCGCCGGCGCCTATTGCGACCTGTCCATTCGGCCCGACGGGGGCCAGGTCACCGTCGGGCCGTACTCTGGCCCGGTGGCGACCCTGCTCGTCTCGGGCCGCGACGCGGCCGGCAACCCCGCACCGGTGGCCGGCCTCGAGGCCGTCGGGAACGACGCGGTCGTGACCAGGACCGCCCTTGACGGGCCCGTCACGCTGCTTCCCGGGAGGTACGAGATCTCCTACACCATGGGCGAGGGCACAGACTCCCAGGCGTACCTGTTCAGAGTTCCCGCACCGCTGGCCCTGGAGCCCGGCGCCACGACGGCCCTGCACTGCGGTGGGCCGCTGAGTCCCGAGCTTGCCGTCACCACGCGGCCGCAGCAGGACGCCTGGGGGCTGCAGGTCTCAGCCAGCGCCCGCACCGAGGCCGGTCACCTGCTCTCGGTCGCGGGCCTTCAGGAGCCGACGGGCAAGGTGACCGTACTCAACCTCGACGGGGAAGTCATCGCCCGGGCCGACCTGGTGGCCGGCGCCGCGGCGGTGACGCTCTCCGGGCCCAGGGTCGGTGCCAGGTATTTCGTGAGAGTCACCTTCGACACCGGCGCCTGGCAGGCGCCCATCACCCGCCAGGTTCCGGTGACGCTGAAGGCGCCCGTCAAATAGAGAGCGGCGGTGGCGGGCCGGTCTGCAGAGGGGCTGTCGTGGACGCGGGAACAAGGTCGAATGGCGAGGGAAGCGAAGCGCAACAACACAAGATGATAGTGCGTCTACACCTCAACATGTGGTATCATAAACCTCAGACGCGCGGGCCTTGGCCTGCGCGTCGTCGTACTCAATGCGTTCCCCCGTGGAGATGGCGCTGAGCGGGAGCCGTGCGGCCACCGCACAGCCGCGTCTCTTGGGAGAACATAGGATCAAGGAGATATCCCCAAAACCATGCGCAGAGGCTTCACGCTCATCGAACTGCTGGTTGTCATCGCCATCATCGCTATTCTCGCCGCTATCTTGTTCCCGGTGTTCGCCAGAGCCCGGGAGAAGGCCCGGCAGACCAGTTGTCTATCCAATCAGAAGCAGCTTGCCCTATCGGTTCTGATGTACGCCCAGGACTATGACGACATGTTGCCCTTCGGGCAGACCGACGGCACACCGGTGACCTACGTCCTGGCCAGCATCAGCGCCGGCACCAGCGTCCTCACGCCGTATGTCAAGAACGCGCAGATTGCGCGCTGCCCCTCGGACCCGAGCTATGCCACCGGCTACGGCTGGAATTACCCCCACATGCCCTACCGCACCACGTACCCCGGGGATGCCCTGAGCCTGGCCAAGGTGAGCTATCCGGCCGAGGTCATGATGTTTTGCGACAGCAGCAACTTCACGTGGGTGTACTGTCCGACCCACTATCCGGCCCACGGCGACGGGTTCTGCCGCGTCTCCGACCGGCACAATGGGGGTGCCAACTGCGCCTTCGTCGACGGGCACTGCAAGTGGCTCAAGCGCGACACCATCCTGCAGACCGACGCCCAGGGCCAGAGATTGTGGCGGCACACGAACTAGCTGCCTACATGGGCGCGCTTTCTAGATGCCTATATGCACCGACTTCTGCACAGATGAATCAAGTTCTGGGGTCG
>CAYRFY010000565.1:0-5610 GCA_964423635.1 uncultured Armatimonadia bacterium
GAAAGCCCGATCCCGCCTTGCGGGACGTTCACGAACGGCGTGATTGCGGCCCCGGGACCGCGGGGGCCGCCGTATTCGTCTATTGCTCATGGGTCGACCCCCGCGGTCTCGGAACGTCTCGCCCTACAACACCAACTGCCCGCTCTCCAGCAGGTACTCCAGACATTCCACATAGATCTGCTCGGTGGTGTATCTGGGGCTGTAGTCCAGGAGCCGCCGGGCCTTGTCGATGCTGCAGCAGGGCGAGTGGGCGATGTGGTCCTCGGTGGCTCCCCAGGCGGGGCCGAGGACCTGGGCCATCTGCTCGGGGCCGACGAACTCAACATTCGCCTCGCGCCCGAAGAGGCCGGCCACGAACCGGCAGCAGGAGAGCAGGGACATGGCGTAGGGCGCCACTCCGCTGAAGGACTCGCCCAGCGTCGCCTGGCGGTTTACCATGGCCGAGACGAAGAGCTGCGCCAGGTCGTCGCCGTGGACGTGGTGGATGGTCTCTCGTCCTGCGCCGGGGAGGTGCACGACCTCGCCGGTGGCGAGCTTGCGGTAGACTTCGACGCCGTTGCGGGTCCCCTGAGGATCGATGGGCAGCCACTTGCGCCCGGAGATGTGGCCCGGATGGATGATGCTCACCGGGAAGCCGGTGGTCCGGTAGCGCCGAATGAGGTCGGCCTCGATGAGGGCCTTCTTCTTCCCGTAGTCCGAGATGGGGTTGCGCAGGTCGCTCTCGCAGTAGGGGGTGCGGCAGGGATGTCCGTAGGCCCAGATGGTGCCGCAGTGGATGAAGTGGGTGATGCGGCCCTCAAAGGCCTGCACCATCAGGTTGTTTTGCTCCGGCGTGTAGCAGATCAAGTCCATGACCACATCGGCCTGGAGGCCTTCCATGCGCCGGAGCCAGGTATCCTCCCGCTCCTCGGCGAGACGGTCGGCCACGACCCATTCCACCTGCTCCCAGGCCAGACGCGCGTCGGTGTACTGCGGCTGCGGATTGCGCGCCACGACGGTGACGTCGTGGCCACCCATGACCAGACGGGGCACGAGATAACTGCCGATATGTCCCGTGCCGCCGATGACAAGGACCTTCATGTTGGGCCTCCGTAGCAAGTAATGGGCCGCCGTCGGCCGTTCACGCCTGCGCCGTCTCGGCGAGAGGGTCGGGGGGGAGGTGCCGTTGGCCGTGCTCCCTCACCGCTTGCGGGGAGGGCCGGAGTGGGGTCCCGGTCCTTGGCCAACGCCGATACCGCGAAGCCCCCCCTCAGTCCCCCCGCAGGCGGGGGGAAGCACGGCCGCGCGCCTCCCCACAGTCATACGGTACGGAGGGTGCCGTGGCCGTTGACGCCGTCGTCGTTGACCCGCCGACTCGCGACCGCGCAGCGCGCAACGCGTGCCTATCTCGGCTCATAGGTGTCTGAGCCGCACGCGGGCAGATGAACGATCCAGATGTTTCGATAGGACACCAGGTCGCCGTGGTCCTGCAGAAGCAGGGGGCCGGGGGTGCCTTCCTTCTCGTCCAGCGCCCCACCCGTGACGCCCGGAAGCTGCACGTTATTGTGGATCACCATGCCGTTTTGGAGCACGGTCATCCGCACCGGCTCCACTACCTTCCCGGCGTCGTCGAGCCGGGCCGAGCGGAAGATGACATCGTACGTCTGCCATTGCCGCGCCGGGAGGCACGCGTTGACCAGCGGGGCGTGCTGGTTGTAGATGGCCCCGCAGTCGCCCAGACCGGGGACCTCCCAGCCGGAGGAATCCAGGACCTGAATCTCATAGCGCCCCTGGAGGTACACGCCGCTGTTGGCCTTGGCCTGGCCGGTGGCCTCGGGCATGTCGGCGAGACAGAACTCCAGGTGCAGGTAAACGTCATCGTAGGTCTCATCGCTAACGATGTTGCCGGTCTTGGGGACGACGGTGGCGACGCCGCCTTCCACCTTCCACCCGGCGGGTTGGCCGTCGGCGCGGTGCCAGTTGCTGAGGTCCTTGCCGTCGAACAAGACGACGGCGTTCTTGGGCGGTTGCAGTTCGAGGGTCATTGCGTTCACTCCCAGTAAGTGCGCGTCTGTACAGGCAGCGTGTCAATTCGACCCCACGCCGGCCGGGACCTCGGGTCCGGCCGCGCCTTCACTCATCCCCCTCTGTAGATCCGCTCGTCGGCGTGTAGACAAACCCTCTGGACAGTAGACCGGAAGAGGCCTGCGACAGGCTCAGGCCGGTGTTCACGCGCACCACGATGACGTTCTCGCGGCCGGACGCGAGGGCCTCCGTCACGTCCAACTCCATCTGCAGAGGGCGAATGTAGGCCTCCAGGTACCCGCGATGCCCCACGTACCGCCCGTTCACCCAGCACCAGCCCTCGGTCTCCACCACGGGCAGGTAGAGCATGACCCTCTTACCCGCCGCCGGGGGCGGGACGTCCACCCGAAAGCGGTACCAGATGTTCCCTACGTAGGGGTGTCCCCGGGCGTCCTGGTAGCCCTGGGAGTAGAAGGGAACCGTGGCCTTGAGCGGACGCCAGTCCGTGTCGTCGTGGTCCGGCGCATACCACTCCTCGGCGATGCCGGCGTCGTGCGGATCGGCGCGGAACATGGCGGTATCGGGCAGCAGGGTCACGAGGTCGCCGGTGGTCCCGTCGGTCTTGTCGGCGAGGTCCTCGAAGTAGGCCTTGCGATCCAGAGCGGCCCAGTACCAGACCCCGGATTCGTAACGCTTCTCATCGGCGCGACAGAAGTGGGGGCTGATGGCATTTAGCCGGGCCCGGTACCCCATGATCTCACCGTAGAGCGCCGCCGCCCCGGCAAAGTCCCCGCCGTTCTCGGCCTGCGCCGCCTCCACATAGGCCCGGAGATGCTCGTAGATGAGCCGCTCGGCTCGGACGTGGAGCCGCGCCGTCTCCGTGTCGGCGGCGCGCCGGGCCCAAGTCACCTCCCGCCGCAGGGCGGCGAGCAGATCGTCGGTGTAGACGAAGGGCAGCACGCGGTCCTCGTGGCCGTGGATGTCCGCCGACTGCACGGCATCCTCCAGGGCCTCGTAGAAGCGGCGCATGTGTGGGGCCGCCTTGCCGTACCAGTCCGCGTAGAAGCCGTCCAGGAGGCCATCCACGTCCAGGTCGGCATCCCACTGCATCCGAGCCCGCAGATACCGGCTCGCGATGCCCGGCTCCATCCACGTATTGCGCGCCTCATCCAGGAAGCCCATCACCCCCCACTGCTTCATGAGAGGGAAGTCTTTCCGGTGCTTGGCGACCTCGGGCAGCGGCGTCAGGCAGGAGACCAGCATGTTGTAGGAGTAGCCGTAGACCCACACGTTCCGGCAAAGCTCACACCACTTCCGCAGGAGCTGGCCCTGGCGCGTCTTCTGCCAGCAGTGGGGATCCTCGAACGGGTGCATGGTGCAGCTCCAGATGGCGGCGAACATGATGATGAGGTGATCATCGAGTTCCACGCCCTGGGGGGGCAGGTTCCGGTTCGCATAGCCGTTGGTGGCGATGTACTTGTCGGGGAACTCCTTGCGGACCTCCCTGGTGACCGCGTTGACGAACAGTAGCCACTCCTCGGTGATGCTCTCCTCGGCGGCGACCCCCGGACGGCCGAGGATATCCACGAAGCCCTGGTGCAGCTTGAGGGTCTCCGGGGTGTAGTCCCGGGGCAGCCCGTCGTCGGGTGCGAAGCCGTAGGAGTTGGCGTCCGGGTTCTCGCGGAAGTGCTCCTTGATGATGTCCGCCGCGATCCGGACGGCCTCCGGACTGGTCAGATTGGGCAGATGGGGATTGCGGCTGCCGTCGGGGTTGGTGGCGAAGTACTCCGGGTGGTCCTTGAAGTACCGGCTCTCGGGAAGGATGTTGCGGGCGGTGGAGTCCCCCGGCGTGGCGAACAGATTGTCCGGGTTCATCTTGTTGCGTATCTTCCAGCGTCTCTCCTCCGCCGCAAGCTCCGGCGTGGTGTGAAGCCACCAGTTGCGCATGGCGAAGTCCGGCTTCTGAGTAAGGTCCATCGGGGGGATCGCGATGGTCCTGCGCTCAGGCACCACCTCGCCGAAGTCTCCCGGCATGTACCAGCGGACCCCGAGCCGGTTCAGCAGCTCAGCCACGGCGTACTCCGTGCCGTGGTAGGTGGCGCGGTCGTTGCCGGCCAGCACCAGCACGCCGTGCCCGCAGCGGATGAGGAATCCCTCGTCCCGACGGTCGTCGGTGAGGTCGTACGGGATGGCCGCGTCGAAGGGCTCGGTGAGCGCGCTGCGGCCCACCAGGACCAGAGCGCCCGCCGGCTTCGCGGCATCGTCGACAATGGGCAGCCTGGCCCCGGACATCCTCTCCACGTAGGTCTGCAGGTCATCGGCGGCGGCCTTGACCTTGTCCCCGGCGTCGGCGGCGAGGACGATCGTGGCCACAGGTAGGCCGTCCTGCGTCAGCGTGATACCGTCGGCGTGGGCGATGCCGCACATCAGGGCGACTCCAGCGAGCAGGGGAAGAGCGTGTAGGAGCATGGCTGAAGGCCTCCGAAAAGTGGGTTGCCGGCGAACGGCAGTCGCCGGTCCGAGCGCGATGTGTGCGCCGGCAGTGGCGGGGTCGGCGGGCCCGGAAAGGCCCGGCTCACCAACGACGTAGACGGGTCGTGGCTGCCGTTCCTGGCGCGGGCGTTCCAGTCCGCGGGTCGAGCGGAACACTCGACGGCCGCTGTGCAGGGAGGCGAGGCCGGCCCTGCGGGTTGGCTTGACGGCGGGCGACCGTCCCCCATACACTACCTATGGGCCGATAGCTCACGGGGATGGAATGGAAGAATGCGCAGACACGACGGCTTCACCCTGGCAGAGTCGCTTGTCCTGATCGTCATGATCGCCATTCTCGCGGCGATCCTGTGTGTGGCATTCGAGAGAAACCGAGAGAAGCCCACGACCTCCTGTCCCAGCAATCTGCGGCTGTTGGGCATGGGCGAACTCATGTATGTCCAGGACAACGACGGGATGTTCCAGGGGCGTTTCGTCGGGTCCCACACGGCCACGGCGTGGGGGCCCGGGCCCACCGAGAAGATGTCCTGGGCTTCGCTGATCGAGCCCTATGTGAAGAACGCTCAGTTGTTCACCTGTCCCAGTTACTCGGGCCAGGTCTGGGTCACCGATGACGTCGAGGGGAACTACGGTTACAACCTGTGCGCCCTGGGCGCGGACCTGCCGCGCTACAAGGCCGTTGGACTGGCCATGGTGAAGACGCCGGCGGAGACCGTCATGCTGGGGGACTCCGTGTGCTGTGGCCTCAAGGGTACCGGCTCGGACCCGCGCAACTGCCTGTACATCGGCGCCGGCACCAACACCCTCTCCTACCCCAACAACGTGCACCCGCGCATGTCCTGCCATGACGGGGGCCTCAACCTCGTCTTCGTGGACGGACACGTCAAGTGGTTCGCCGCCGACAGCGTCCAGCGCGGCACGTTCTGGGCCAGGAAGTAGCCGGCCAAGCGTGCGGCGTCTGTGATGTCACCTCACCGATCCCGGGCCTGCATCTGCATCGGGCGCGGATGGCCACGCCGGCCCTGCGGGTCGGCTCGGCGGGCTGGAAACTCAGATTATGCATGAACGTACTGGAGCCAGATTTCGCCAGAGTCGCGCGCGGAATGATGGCTCGCG
>CAYRFY010000566.1:0-5605 GCA_964423635.1 uncultured Armatimonadia bacterium
GCGGCCGGATGGCGTCCGGAGCCGCCGCAGCCCGCGAGCACCGCGAGTGGGCTGCGGGCGGCTCTCTTCGCGTCACAACACCGACGCGACGGCAGAGCGCCCCCCGCCAACGACCGCGAGTGCAGGTAGCCTGCGGGCCGGGGAGGAACTGATCGCCCATCGCGGTTGCCACTACGCCCGTCCAGCGAGGCCTCAGGATGTCCGCCTTCGACCGTCCTGCCTTTCCCCTCCGAGACTATCTCCCCCGGCGTGTGCCGGGCAAGACCGTGGCGGAGCCCGCCCGCGAGGTCCCCGTTCTGAGTGAGTGCGATGTGGCGGTGTTCGGCGGCGGGCCGACGGGGGTCTGCGCCGCCACCGCCGCCGCTCGCCACGGGGCGAGGGTGCTGCTCGTCGAGCGCCTGGGCTACCTGGGCGGTATGGCCACCGCAGGCAATGTCAACCTCCTGCACCCACTCTACGGCACGGATGGCGCCACCAAGGTCATCGGCGGACTGCCCGAGGAGTTCCTCCGCCGGCTCAGTGCCCTGGGGGCCACCTACAACAGCGCCCGGGACGGCGAGACCGGCCACTGGGTGATCTGCTCGGAGACGGCCAAGTTCGTCCTCGACGACATGGTACTGAGCAGCGGCTGCCGGGTGGTCTTCGATACCCTCGCCGCCGGAGTCCTGCGCGAAGACGATCGGGTCCGGGCGGTGCTGGTGGAGGGCAAGAGCGGGCGCGAAGCCATCCTCGCCTCGGTCTTCATCGACTGCACCGGGGATGCGGACATCCTCCGCCGCGCCGGTTGTGAGACCCAGCTCGGCGACGGTACCGGGCGCTGTCAGGCGCCCTCGCTGTGCTTCCGCGTGGCGGGCAAGTCCCCCGACGCTCTCCCGCTCGGGGACGTGTACTCCGAGCTCGTCACAGAACCCATGGACTACAACGGCGAGCACTACGCCAACTTTCTCTGGGGTTCGTCGGGCGTGTGGGACCGCTCGGAGCAGATGATGGCGGGCACACGGGTGCTGAACGTGAACTGTGCCGACACGCTGGACCTGACGAGGGCCGAGGTCGAGGCCCGGTTCCAGTTGCGCTGGCTCATGGGCAAGCTCCGCTCTCTGCCCGGCTGGGAGCAGGCGCGGCTGGTGGACATCGCCGCCCAGGTCGGGCTGCGCGAGAGCCACCGTATCCTGGCGGAGCACCAACTGCGGCGCGAGGAGGTGCTCCAGGGCGTCCTCTTCCCCGACGCCGTCGCCCAGGGCACCTATCCCATCGACATCCACACTCCCGATGCCCCGGGCATCGTGTTCGAGCGTCTGGACGGCACCCGCCGTCGCCAGAATGCCGACCGCACCTGGGACACCGAGCGCTGGGACGGGCGGCCTGTGGATGCCCCCCTGCGCGAGACGTTGTGCTATCAGGTTCCGTACCGCTCCCTGGTGCCCCGCGGGCTGCGCAATGTGCTGGCGGCCGGCCGCTGCATCGGCGCCAACCACGACAGCGCCGGAGCGATCCGGGTGATGGTCAACTGCATGCAGTTCGGGCAGGCCGCCGGCGTAGCGGCGGCCATGGCGGCCGAGGACGGGGATGTGCACGCCGTTGACACCGGAATGCTCAAAGAGAATCTGCAGGCGGCGCACGTGCCCCTGAGGTAGGCCACCGGAGAGCCGGTGCCGCCCTACCTTGCCCCTGACCGGCCCATTGGCCTATCATGGGCACGGCGGGGCCGTCGGCTGCGGCCCCCGAAGGAGCGTCCATGCGGTACCTCAGCGTCATCGAGGCCGCCGAGGCTTTGCACCTGAGCGTCCCCACGATCAAGCGCTACATCTACGACGGCAAGCTGCACTCCACCAAGCTTCCCGGGGGGCAGCATCGCATCGCCGAGAGCGAGATCCAGCGGCTGCTCACCGATTCCGCCGGCGGGCAAAGCGCGGAGGAGGACGGTAGCCCGCAGGAGCGCATCGAGGTCCTGGAGCGCTGGGTGGCGGAGTTGGAGGCGGAAATCGAGCGGCTCAATGCCGCCCTGCAGGTGGTCTCGCACTATTGCGCCTCCCACGTGGGCGACGGCGGGCCCGACCTGACGGCGGCCCCTCTGCGCCACGTGGCCGTGCTGGGACCCGGTTGCCGCCGCTGTGATGCTCTCTACGAGCTCACGACCCGCGTCCTGCGCGCCACCGGGCGCCCGGATGTGATCGTCGAGCGCGTCCACAGCCTCGAGGACATCGCCGCCTACGGCCCCGTAGTGACCCCGGCGCTGGTGATCGACAACAAGATCGTGCTCTCCGCTCGCGTCCCGACCGAGGCGGCGCTGAAGGCGTTACTCGCCAAGCACCTGGAATAGGGTCCCGGCGACGCCGACCGGCGGACGACAGGCGGCACCGAGCAAGGCCCTCGACCTACCTCAGCATACGGCTCAAAGGTGCGATGAACAGCCTCAGCTTCCTCCTCTGGCTACAATCTTTGCGGACACCGCTGGCCGACTCGCTGGCCATCGGGGCCTCGTCACTGGGTTCCGAAGAGGCGTACCTGATCGTCCTTACCACGATCTACCTCTGTGTCGGCCATCGTCTGGGCTTCCACATGTTCGTGGTGTTCCTGCTCAGCGTGTTCGTCAACTCCGAGCTCAAGCTGCTCTTCGCTACCGAACGCCCCTATGTCATGTACCCCGAGCAGCTTCATCCGCTGTACGCGGAAAGCGGCGGGGGCTACGCCTTCCCCAGCGGCCACTCCCAGGGCGCGGCGGCGATCGGGGGTATCCTCAGCGTTCGCGCCGGCGGCCGGTGGACCCGGGCCGCTCTGCTGCTGGTGGTCGCCGCCATCGCCTTCTCCCGGCTCTACCTGGGAGTTCACTGGCCCGCCGACGTGATCGGCGGTCTGCTGATCGGGGGCGCCCTCGTCCTGGGCTATCTGGTGCTCCTGGGCGCGTGGGCGGCGGCGGGGCGAGACCTCGGCTTCACCCTGCCCCTGCTTCTCATCTTGATGGGCTCGGCGGCGATCTTCGGCCTGGGCTATGGGGAGGGTGTCTGTGTGCGCACCGCCGGAGTGTTGCTGGGGTCGGGGGTGGGCTACCTGCTGCTGGAGCGCCGCGGGGGGTACAAGGCCCAGGCGCCTCCGTGGACGCAGGTGGCGAAGGTCCTCGTCGCGGTCGTCGTCCTGCTGGGCCTCAGGACAGGCCTCAAGCTCGTGCTGGGTGAGGCGCCCTGGGCCAACGCCGCCCGCTATGCGGTGATTGGATTGACCAGCGCGTACCTGCTACCCTTGCTGTTCTGCCTGGCATACAACCTCCGCAAGCGTTGGCCGAGGTATGCGGAGACGCTGCAGCAAGAGGACGAATAGCCCCGGTCGGACGGCCACAAGCAAAGGCGCCTCCCCGGTGGGGAGGCGCCGATTGATTGCACCATACTGGGTTGAGGCCTACCCACCGATCAGGCCGCGCTTGACCAGCTCCTGCCCGATCTGCACCACGTTGGTCGCCGCACCCTTGCGCAGGTTATCCGCCACGCACCAGAAGTTGATGGCATTGGGGGCGGTATAGTCATCGCGGGTGCGTCCCACCAGCACGAGGTTCTTGTACTGATCCGAACGAACGTCGCGCTGGGTCGGGTAGGTCCGCTCATGGGCCACGTCGTGGCCGTTGTAGCTGCCCTCGGGCTCCTTGGGCGTAGGCCAGTTGGGGTCTCTTCTGGCCTCATCATCGATGACCACGATCCCGTGCGAGTCCCGGGCGGCGCGCCACAACTCCAGAGCGGTGGCGGCGTCCATCTCGCCGGCAAACTCGACATTGATCGACTCGGCGTGGCCGATCTCCACAGGCACACGCACCGTGGTGGCGCACAACTCGATCTCGTCGCTGCCGAAGATCTTCCGGGTCTCGTAAAGCATCTTCATCTCTTCTTTGGTGTACCCGTTGTCCAAGAAGGCGTCGATGTGCGGCAGACAGTCCAGCACAATGGGCTTGCGGAACACGGTGCAGTCGTAGTCGAACTCCTGGCAGCCCAGCTCGTCGACGCGGCAGCACTCCAATTGCCTCTTCAGCTCGGACTGACCGTCGCGGCCGTAGCCGGAGACGGACTGGAAGGTCGTGACCACCACGCGCTTGATGGGTGCCACGGCGTGCAGCGGGGCCAGGGCGATGCACATCTGAATGGTGGAGCAGTTTGGGCTGGCGACGAACTTGGTCTGCGCGCTGACCTCGTCCATGTTGATCTCCGGGACCACCAGGGGAAAACGTGGGTCCATGCGGAAATCACCGCCGTTGTCGATCATGAAGCACTTAAAGCCGCTGTCCAGAGCCGCCATGCCCCAGGTCTTCGCGGCACCCTTCTCGCCCTCGCGGCCGGAGAGGAAGACCACGTCCAGGTCCTCAAAAAGCTTGAGCTTATCCTCCGAGAACCCCTCGCCCAGGCCGTGGACGAGGATCTTCTCCCCATCGAGATGTGCCACCCGCTCGTGGCATGCCATGACGCGGACCTCGTCGCACTCCAGACAGAGCTCATTGATGCAACGGCAGATATTCTGACCCACGGGGCCGAAGCCCACGACACCAGCCTTGATACCCATGTTGTCCTCCCAGTGACCGGGCCGCCGGACCGGTATTCCCAAGACGACCCGCCTACAGCACGTGCTCCAGCCCGTGCACCAGCCCCTCCAGGGACCTGACCTTGCGCACGGCCAGCAACACGCCCGGCATGAAGCACTCGCGACTGATACTCACGTGGCTGATGACCAGCCTTTCACCCGGGCCGCCGAAGACCACTTCCTGATCCGCCACATAGCCCGGCATGCGGGTGGCGTGCACCTGGATCGACTCCACCGTGCCGCCCCGGGACCCGGGCGCCTTGTCCACCTCCGTCGGCACCTGCTCGAAGGCCTGCTCGCGGGCCTGAGCCATCAGCTCGGCGGTGCGCACCGCAGTGCCCGAGGGCGAGTCCACCTTCTTCTCGTGGTGGCGCTCGATGATTTCGGCGTACTCGAAGCTCCTGGCGGCCTCCTGAGCAAACCTCATCATCAGATTGGCCCCGATGCTGAAGTTCGGGGCCACCAGTGCCGCAGTGCCCGTCCTGTGGCACATGTTCTGAACCACCTGGATATCCGTGGGCGAAAACCCGGTAGTGCCCACGACGCAGGCAACCTTCCGGGTCAGTGCCGCCTCGATGTTATCCATCACCACATCCGGAACGGTGAAATCCACCATCACATCGGGCCGAATCTCGTCCAGAGAGCCGGCCAGGTGCCCGCTGATCTGCAGGTCGGTGTCGATGTCGAGGACTTCGCTCACGGCGTGCCCGACCCCGGCCGGGTCTACGGCGCCGACCAGCTCCATATCGCCGGCATCGTGGACGGCGTTCATGACAAAGCGGCCCATGCGCCCATATGCGCCGCTGACCAGTACCCTGATCCTGCTCATCGCCTTGCGCCTCCGACGTCTTTGAGGACTGCGGCAGGCCCGATCGGCGGCCTACCCGGCATCCGTCACCGAGTCGCGCGAGTATATCAGAGTGCGGAGGGGAATGCAAATGGCCGCGGCAGGGGATCCATCGCCCGGCGGGAACGACAACGACAGAGGAACAGGATACACAGGATAACGGCGGATGAACTCCCACGGCGAACACGGCGACGACAACGA
>CAYRFY010000567.1:0-5604 GCA_964423635.1 uncultured Armatimonadia bacterium
TGAACCCCTTCGGGGGCGGGATGCGCAGAGCAAGCGGGCTGTAGGAGCCCTCGCTACGGGGCCAGGGGTAGTCCTCGGCCGATAGCGGGCAGGTTTGCGTCGCGGGTGGCGGCACAGCGGGGGCCACGGGCCGTGTCCGCGCCTCGCGGACCGGACTCTCGGGGAGCGGGGGCGTCCGGCGCACGCAACCACCGAGGAACAAAAGCACCACAAAGACCACCAATATGCGCGAGCTCGGGCGGCCTTCTTGCCAGAGCCTCCGCCCCCGCGGGTTTTGCAGCCGATGGTGCCGGTCTTGGGTGGAAGTGACACTTGGCATGGGCTTTCCTGGCGGACCGACCCTGATGAAGAGCGATGCCCGCTGGACGCACGGCGCAGACGACGGCGTAATCCCCGTAGCCGTTGAAGCCGTGGCCGTTGGCGCCGTCGCCGTATCCGTTGACTCGCGACTCGCGACCCGTGACTCGCGACGGGCGGAGCGCGCGCGCTCCGCCCCTACAGCCAGTCGATCTTGGCGCCCTCCTCGCCCCCCCGCTGCTTGAGGAACTGCTCCACCGCCTCGCGATGTGGGAGGCTGGTCTGGGCACCGAAGACCGTGCAGGCCAGAGCGCCGCAGGCGTTGGCGAAGGCGATGGCGCGGTCCATCGGTGCGCCCTCGGCGGTACGAACGGCCACCCCCGCGGCGAAGGCGTCGCCGGCGCCGGTGGTGTCCACCACGTCCACCTTGTACCCGTGAATCAGGCGTATTCCGGCGTCGTCGAGGACTACACAGCCCTGGGCGCCGAGCTTGACCACGGGGACTTTCACTCCCCGGGCCCTCATCTTCTTGGCCGCTTTCGCGGCGCTGTCCACATCGTGCACCGGGACTTTGACCATTGCCTCGGCTTCCGTCTCATTGGGGGTGGAGCGGTACACGCGGCGCCAGAGCTTGGGCAGGCTGCGCCCCACCGGCGTGGGATCGAGCTGTACGGGGACCCCTCGGTCCACGGCGATCTGGATGGCGCGATCCACGCTCTCCTGGGGCACCGTGAGCTGCACCAGCAACTGATCGGCGCGCTCGATGGCGGAGGACGCGGCCTCCACATGCTCGGGTAGGAGGCAGTCGTTGGCGCCCAGGATCGAGAGGATGCTGTTCTCGCCGTCCGGCATCAGGACGACCATCGCCGCTCCGGTGGTGGCGTCGTCATCGCGTCGGAGGTGGTCGGTATTGATCCCCTCGCGCTCGAGGTTGTCCACCAGGGCCGGACCGAAGGCGTCACGCCCGACCATCCCGATGATGGAGACCTGGGCGCCGAGGCGTGCCGCCGTCACCGCCTGGTTGGCCGCCTTGCCGCCCGGCACGAAGCGCAGGCCTTCTCCCACCAGCGTCTCGCCGGGCAGCGGCACCCGCTCGGCGGAAAAGACGAAGTCGATGTTCACGTTTCCCAGGACGGCGAGCTTTGCCGGCACGATAGACACTCCGTGGCTCAAGCCAAGTTGGGGATTGTGGTGCATCCGGCGCCGCGGGCACAGACCGCGGGCCGCAGCAGATATTAGCACACAATCTCGACGGAGGGAGGAGGAGAACGTCAGACTAAGAAGGCGAACGTCAGACCACGGAGACACGGAGAGCACGGAGTCTCACGGAGAACGACAAGGGAAAGGTGTCGCACGAGGGCTCGGAGACACCGGGTAGGAAGGCAACGGGCCACCGGGCAGACGGCTGGGAACGGCGGCGAGGGACACAGACGAGAGGCTGGAGCCGGCGACGGCGGAGACGGCGCCGGGAGATCATTGGCCCGTTTGCCGGAGCGCCTTCTGCGCCAGGAACAGCTCGGCGCCGGCCAGCATCACAGGCCCCGGGCCATGGCCGTCGTTCACCGGCCGCGGACGCTGCGCGTACTGCTCCAGATCCCTACCGATTCCCGTGCCACAGCAGGTGTCCAGCACCGCGCCGTCCCAGGTGATCCTCAGTTTGAGGGCGTCCACGGCTCGGGCGGCCATTTGCAGGTTCTCCGGCTCGATCCAGCCTCTCGCACAGGCTCTGGCGATGCTGTGGGCGAACATCGCCGTCGCCGAGGTCTCCTCCCACAGCTCCGGCTCGTCCACCACCTGGCGCCACATGCCGGAGGGCGCCTGGTGGGGGCGAAGGCCCTGGATGTGGTGCCGCAGCATCCGCAGCAGCGCCTCGCGGTCCGGATGGTCCTGTGGCAGCTCCGAGAGTACGGCCACCTCCGACAGCATCGCCCAGCCGTTTCCGCGTCCCCACTTGCACGGCGACGGCCGGCCTTCGTTTCCGAACCATCCGTGGAACCACAGGCCGTCTTCGTCCTGCAGCCGGGATGAGAAGAGCAGGAGCTGGCGCGCCGCGTCATTCCAGTAGTGGCGATCCTCCGTGTAGGTCCCCCATCGAGCCAGGAACGGCACGCTCATGTAGAGGTCATCGACCCACAGTGTGCTACCCCGGCAGAGGGTTCCGTCGGCGAAGCGGCTCTGGTGGTACGTGATGTAGTCCGCGATGATGCCGAGCATGGAGAGCAGCTCCGGCGTGGGCTCGGCGTCGTGGCGCAGGAGAGCCTCGGCGGCCTGAGCGGCCATGGCCCCGCAGTCGTCCAGGCAGTCCAGGCGCATCAGGAGGTCCAGTCCGGCACTGCCGGCGGTCTTCCCGAAGACGCGGCGCTGGCGGCGCAGGTAGTCATAGTGCTCCGCCGCCAGCCGGTTGTGCTCGAGGACGAAGGCCGCCGGAGCCCCGTCGCCGGTGGCCGCCGATACCTGCAGCATCCCATACAGCGTCACACCCCAGGGGTAACTCCACGCAAGTCCCGCGGGTTTGCGAGCCCCGCTCACCTGCTCCCAGCTTCCAAGTAGCGGCTCGCCGGGCCGCAGCCTGCGCATCTGGCGACGGGCCACCGCGAGGAGGACTTCCTCGACGGAGCGCGCCCGCAGCTCGGCCGGGTCCAGCCGCGGCAGCCCCGCCCAGGCCACGAGGTTCTCGGCCAGCGGCCCGGTGACATCGGCCCGGCTCGACAACGGGCCATGGAACTGTACCACCAGTACCTCGCCCCGCCCGTGGGCGCAAAGCAACATCGCCGGGCCCGAAGGCGACTGGGCCAGCACCTGCCACCGCGCTCGATCCCAGTTGGCCACTACGTCCCCACCGGCCGCATCGGCTCGGAACGTTCGGCCACGGAGACCCGCGAGCAGTGGATGGGGCGAGTCGACGAAGGTGATCTCTCCGGGGTCGCTGTCGCTGAGCTCGAGCCGATAGGGGTAGAAGGCCGGGTCGGTGCGCTCGTCATCGGCGAACCACAGGACCAGCCTGCCGCCTCCGGCCACATAGTCCAGGAGCCGCTGCCGGTGGGGCATGTAGGCGGCCAGGTCCGTGGTGATGGCGATGAGCCTGTAGGACGACAGGTCGCCTTCGGGGAGAGTGCCATCGTCGACTGAGGTGATGGGCGTGAGAGACCCCAGGAGGGCGGGCAGGGCTCCCCAGTTGCCGGGAGAGGAGCCCTCGGAGCGAGCAAACAGGGCAGAGGGCACAGGGGCGGCGAAGCCGGCAACGGCCTGCAGAAGGGTGTACAGGAGAAGAAACAGGGCGCATCTCATGTGGGGCATGTTCACCAACGAAGGCGGCAGGTCCTGCCGGCGGGCTCGGGTCTCACGGGAGGCGCGGCATGCGCCGGGGCACGTCTACATGCCGGCCCATCGCGGGGCGGCTCGGGTGGAGGGGATGGGAGGTAGTGCGGGGCGTAGCAAAAAAGACATAACGGACGAAAAGGAAAACTGCCCGCGATGTCGTACTTTGCTGTTATTGGCGCCGCATTAAATTGGCTTCATCTGAAAGGGGCAGCAGATCCACGATGAAACGGCATGGCTTCACCCTGATTGAGCTGTTGGTTGTGATCGCGATTATCGCGATCCTGGCGGCTATCCTGTTCCCGGTGTTCGCCAGGGCTCGGGCCAAGGCGCGGCAGGCCAGTTGCCAGTCCAATCTCAAGCAGATCGGGCTGGCGCTCTTAATGTACGCTCAGGACTATGATGACAGAATCAGTATGCACACGGGCGGGTTCGGGTACCCGACCGAGGCCGAGGCCAACCGCGAGTGGTGGATGTTCCGCATTCAGCCATACTGCAAGAACCTGCAATTGCTTGTCTGCCCGGAGTACGGGGAGTGGGTCAATACCAATGAGTGCCGCGGGTACCACGGCTACTACGGGGGCTACTCGGCGACCTGCGCGGTGTGGCAGGGGAACACCCGGATCGGGTCTCTGGAGCGTCCGGCGAACACGGTGCTGGTCGGCGACTTTTTGAGGCGCGACTGCAACATGGCCGGCGACTCGCACGGAGGCACCTGCTGGCTGGGGCAGTACAGCTACAACCCGCACAATGGCATGAGCAACCTGGCGTTCGCCGACGGCCATGTGAAGGCCATGAAGGCCGAGCCGTCGCCCGCCTTCATGGCCTACCTAGGCCCCGCCGGCGGGGCCTAGAAGCCTGGCCGGAAACCCCACCTTCGCCGGGAATGTCATTCTGGGAGCGTCCGCTCCCGGTAAGAGCAGCTCGAAGAATCCCCTGGCATTCAACGGGATTCTTCGCCCAAGCGGCACTTGTGACGCCGGAGCTCCAGAATGACAGAAACCGGGCCGGCCGGACTTTTCGGCCGGACCTCTATGCACGCGGCGATGGCGTGCTCAGGCTGAACAGGAGGGCCGCTTTGCCCCATGTGGTGGAGCGGCCCTCCGGCGTCCCCATCCGCTCGCTCCGCTCGCCGGACCCGCCGCCGTGGCCGTTGCCCCCGGTCCTCCCGCTGTTCGCCGCGAAGGTCACCAGATACCCTTGCGCGAAACTGCCCGGGCCTGTGTACCGGTCGGGGGGGCCTCGCCCCGCGGGGCGCCTTCGCCATTGAGACGGGGCTCAAGGAGGCAGGAATGGTCAAGGCATCCGTGGCGATCCGTACCGACGAACCTCTGGGCACCATCAGCCCCAATATCTACGGACACTTCGCCGAACATCTGGGGCGCTGCATTGACGAGGGTATCTGGGTCGGGCCCGAGAGCGCAATTGCCAACAACGGAGGGGCGCGGCAGGATGTGACCGAGGCGCTGGCGGCCATCCGCTGCCCGGTCATCCGCTGGCCGGGCGGCTGCTTCGCCGACGCCTACGACTGGCGGGACGGCGTCGGGCCCCACGAGCGGCGGCCCAGACGCATCAACGTGTGGTGGAACAAGGAGGAGGACAATCAGTTCGGCACCGATGAGTTTGTGCGTTTCTGCCGGGATGTCGGGGCGGAGCCGTACATCTGCGGCAATGTGGGGTCAGGCACTCCGCGGGAGATGATGCAGTGGGTGGAATACTGCAACTACGAGGGTCAGACGACACTGGCTCGAGAGCGGGTGGCCAACGGCGCGCCGGTGCCGCACAAGGTGAAGTATTGGGGGATCGGCAACGAGAACTGGGGCTGTGGCGGGCAGTTCGGGGCCGAGCAGTATGCCCACGAATACCGGCGCTTCGGCAGCTATCTGCGCCGCATCGACCCCACCATCGAGCTCATCTCCTGCGGCCATTCCCCCGAGTGGAACCTGGGGTTCTTCTCCAATCTGGGCCGTGTGGATCTGGTGGACCATC
>CAYRFY010000568.1:0-5563 GCA_964423635.1 uncultured Armatimonadia bacterium
CTCGGGGGCCGGCCCGCGGCCCTTGCCGCCGGACTCTCCGCGGCGTGCACCAGACCGGCCGTCTCCAACGTGCCCAGCAGACGCGACACCGTCGAAGGATGCACACCCAAGGCGTCACCGATCTCGGGGGAGGTCATCGGCTTGCCATCGCGCAGGAGGTTCAAGCTTGCCTGAAGGTTGAGGCAGCGTACGTCAAGGCCATTGCTGGCCCGGTGCACCATATGCTTCGCGGTCTTCCTGATGGATGGAGTATTCATTGTTTGCTGCAAACATTATATCGCAGCGTCCGCTCCTGTCAACCCTTCTGTCTGCATCCGCTTCCCCCAAATCCCGAGCGGCAAACGCCAGACCGGCACCTACAGCACCCACCGCCTACGAACGAACTTTGGCGGACTCCGGGGGCGATACCGGCACGCCGCCGGTGAACACCCGGCGTGGCGAACGCCGGCCGAGCGACGACAAAGGGGCATCGTGGAAAGGCGCAAAGATGCTCCATGCGCGACATGGGAGGTATGCCCATGCTTCGCAGGCTCCCGCCCTTCGACAGCCTGCAGCGCGGCACAGGCCGGCATCCCTCTCGGTCCGGCCGAAAAGTCCGGCTGGCCCGGCTCACGCGTCATCCTCAGCGTCAATCTCGCGCAGCGAGATAGCGAAGGACCTCGCTCTAGCGCACGAGATGCCTCTAGCTGCTCGTAACGGGAGCGGACGCTCTCAGAATGACACTCCCGTGCGAATGTGCGTCTCTCGGCCGCGCCTCCGAAGGGCGCCACCGGCCCCTCCCCCCCATTTAATCGAGACTTTTTTCTCGAACCACTTGACATCCAGCCTTCCGATGCCGATAATACTAATCGAGAAACGGTTCTCGATAAAACAATCTCGATTAGACCTGTCGTGCTCGCCCTCGCAGCAAAGGAGGTCCCGCAAGATGACAGCCAAAGAGGTCCAGGCCATCCCGGTCCCGACGCTGAGACGGTTTCCGTCATATCTGAGGTTTCTGAAGAAGATGCAGGCCCAGGGACGGGATGTGGTGTCCTGTACCCATATTGCCGACGATCTGGGACTGGACCCCACCCAGGTGCGGAAGGACCTGGCCGTGACGGGCATTGTCGGCAAGCCCCGGGTGGGCTACCACCTCCCGGCCCTCATCGAGGCGGTGGAGACGCTGCTGGGATGGAATAACACCACGGATGCCCTGCTGGTGGGGGCGGGCAGTCTGGGCACGGCTCTGATGGGGTACGAGGGCTTCCGAGAGTATGGCCTGAATATCGTGGCGGCTTTTGATGTGGACCCCAAGAAGGTGGGCGCCGAGATTCACGGGCGCCCGGTACTGCACGTGGATCAGCTCGCCAATCTGGCTTCCAGATTGCATGCACACCTCGGTATCATCACGACTCCGGCCGCGGAGGCGCAGAGGGCCGCGGACCTCATGGTGGCCGGTGGTGTGCGGGGGATCTGGAACTTCGCCCCGGCCGATCTCGAAGTCCCCGACGAAGTGATACTCGAGAGCGTTCAGCTACCTGCGAGCCTGGCGGTGCTATCCACCCGCCTGGCCGCAGCGCTGCGCGAAGATGAGCAAGGAGAGCAAAGCGATGGCAGTCAGTAGCGCCGCGCCCGACAGCGCCGTGATGGCCCGCAAGTTCGAGAAGGTCTGTGAGATCCTGGATCGCCACGGGCGCGACAGCGCCAGGCTGATCCCGATCCTGCAGGAGGTCCAGGACGAGTACCGCTACCTGCCGGAGGAGGTCATGACGTATGTGGCCACCTCTCTGGGCATTCCCCCGGCGAAGGTCTTCGGCGTGGCCACCTTCTACGCCCACTTCGCCCTGGAGCCCAAGGGCCGGTATGTGGTCCGGCTCTGCGACGGAACCGCCTGCCATGTGAAGGGCTCGATCCCGATCCTGGAGGCCCTGCGCGACCGACTGGACCTTCCGGAGGGCAAGAACACCACGCCGGACATGCTCTTCACCGTCGAGACGGTGTCCTGTCTCGGGGCCTGTGGCCTCGCTCCCGTGGTGGTCATCAATGAGGATGTACATGGCCAGATGACCCCCGACAGCGCGGTGGCACTCATCGAGGAGATCATGCAGAAAGAGGGAGCGCAATGACGCAGACGATCGTGGACCTGGATCGATCGGCCCGGGAGTACAAGGATGCAGTGAAGACCGCTACCCAGCGTCTCATCGTCTGTGCCGGCACGGGTTGTGTCGCCAACGGGTCGCTCAAGGTGTACGAAGCGCTGAAAGAGCAGATCGCTCAGGCCGGGATAGACGTCATCGTCGACCTCTCGGTACATGACGACGCCGACGAGAGCGTGTTGCTGAGCAAGAGCGGCTGCCAGGGCTTCTGCCAGATGGGGCCGCTTGTCACCCTCGAGCCCGACGGGATCCTCTACACCCGCGTGCGGGCCCAGGACGCGGCCGAGATCGTGCAGGAGACCCTCCTCCACGGCCGGATTGTGGAGCGGCTGCTGTATGTGGACCCGAACACCAGGGAGCACTGCCCGCGCACCGAAGACATCACCTTCTACAAGCGCCAGAGCCGCACAGTTCTGCGCCAGTGCGGTGCGGTGGATCCCGAGAACATCGGTGAGTACATCGCCACGGGCGGCTACTCGGCGGCCAGGAAGGTCTTCACCGAGATGAAGCCCGAGAGCGTGTGCGAGGAGATCCTCCACTCGGGCCTGCGCGGCCGCGGAGGAGCGGGCTTCCCCACCGGAAAGAAGTGGGACCTCACCCGAGTGCAGCCGGTGGAGAAGAAGTACGTCATCTGCAATGCCGACGAGGGCGACCCCGGAGCCTTCATGGACCGCAGCGTCATGGAGGGCAACCCACACCTGCTTCTCGAGGGCATCATGATCGCCGCCCGCGCCATCGGTGCCGACGAGGCCTATGTCTACGTGCGCGCCGAGTACCCTCTGGCCGTGGGCCGGATGCGGAAGGCCGTGGCCGACGCCACGGCGCTGGGCATCCTCGGCGACGACGTGTTCGGCAGCGGACAGGCCCTCACCTGTCATGTGATGGAGGGCGCCGGCGCCTTCGTCTGTGGCGAGGAGACCGCCCTGATCGCCTCGATCCAGGGGCAGCGCGGCATGCCCTCGCCCAAGCCCCCGTTCCCGGCCCAGAGCGGCCTGTGGGGCAAGCCGACCGTCATCAACAATGTCGAGACCCTGGCCACCGTCCCGCTGATCATCAACATGGGGGCTCTGGAGTTCCGGCAGCGCGGCACCGAGAGCTCGCCGGGGACGAAGACCTTCGCCCTCACCGGCCATGTGGCGAATACAGGGCTGATCGAGGTGCCCTTCGGCACCACACTGCGCGAGGTCGTGTTCGAGATCGGCGGCGGTGTCACCGACAGCGCCGGCAACATCGATCCGGAGGCCTTCAAGGCCGTTCAGATCGGCGGACCCTCCGGTGGCTGTCTTACCGCCGAGCACCTGGACTTGCCGCTGGACTTCGACTCGCTGCGCAGCGTGGGCGCCATGGTGGGCTCCGGCGGCCTGGTGGTCATGAACAAAGAGACGTGCATGGTGGGCATGGCCCGCTTCTTCATGCAGTTCACACAAAACGAGTCTTGCGGCAAGTGCGTCCTGTGCCGCGAGGGCACCAAGCAGATGCTGGCCCTGTTGGACGACATCGTCACTGGCCAGGCCACGCTCCAGACCCTGGACATCCTGGAGCGCCTGGCGGTCGCCGTGCAGAAGGGCTCGCTATGCGGGCTGGGCAAGACGGCGCCCAATCCGGTGCTATCGACACTGCGCTACTTCCGGGCCGAGTACGAGGCCCATGTGATCCAGAAGCGCTGCCCGGCCGGGCAGTGCAAGGCCCTCGTCCCGATGTGGATCGATCCGGCGCTGTGCAAAGGCTGCACGGCCTGCGCCCGCAAGTGCCCGGTGGGAGCCATCAGCGGCGAGAAGAAGCAGCCGCACCAGATCGACCCCGATGTGTGCATCAAGTGCGGGGCGTGCGTGGCGGTGTGCAAGTTCAACGCAATCGTGGGAGCGTAATCATGAAAGATCCCGGTTTCGTAACCGTTGACGGTCGCAAGATCCCTATCGAGGGCGAAGCCAATCTCCTCGAGCTGATCCGCAAGGCCAACATCGACATACCGACTTTCTGCTATCATTCAGAGCTCAGTGTCTACGGCGCCTGCCGCATGTGCATCGTGGACCTCCAGGGGCGGGGTATCGTGACCTCCTGCTCCACGGCCCCGGAGCCCGGCATGGTGGTGAAGACCAACACCGAGGAAGTCCGGGAGATGCGGCGCATCGCGCTGGAGTTGCTCCTGGCCAACCACGACCGCAACTGCCCCACCTGCCCCAAGAGCGGCGTCTGCAAATTGCAGGACCTGGCGCGACGCTTCGGTATCGACGACATCCGCTTCAAGTCCACGCAGCCCGAGCTGCCCATCGATCACAGCTCACCGTCCCTGGTGCGCGATCCCAACAAGTGCATCCTCTGCGGTGACTGCGTGCGGGCCTGCTCCGAGATCCAGGGAATCGGCGCCATCGACTTCATCAACCGCGGCAGTCAGGTCATGGTGGCCCCGGCCTTCGGCAAGGACCTCAATGCCGTGGAGTGCGTGCACTGCGGCCAGTGCGCCGCCGTCTGCCCCACAGGGGCGCTCACCCCCAGGTCCGAGATCGAGGATGTGTGGAAGTCCCTGGGTGATCCGGACAAGATCGTCGTGGCTCAGATCGCTCCGGCGGTGCGCGTCGCCCTGGGCGAGTGCTTCGGCATGGAGCCGGGAACCGTGGCGATGGGCCAGATCGTGGCCGCGCTCAAAACCCTCGGCTTCGACCGGGTCTATGACACCTGCTTCGCCGCCGACCTCACCGTCATCGAGGAGGGCACGGAGTTCATCAAGCGCGCCGAGGCCGGCGAGAGACTGCCTCAGTTCACCTCCTGCTGCCCTGCCTGGGTGAAGTTCGCCGAGCAGTACTATCCCGAGCTGCTCCCGAATCTGTCCTCATGCCGCTCGCCCCAGCAGATGTTCGGCTCGCTGGCCAAGACCGTGCTACCTGAAGAGATGGAGACGGATCGGGAAAACATCGTGGTCGTCTCCATCATGCCCTGCACGGCCAAGAAGTTCGAGGCCACGCGCCCGGAGTTCTCGGTCGGCGATGTGCGTGACGTGGACCACGTCTTGACCACTCAGGAGCTGGCCCGTATGATCGACGGCGCCGGCATTCGCTTCACCCGGCTGCAGCCGGAATCCCTGGACCTTCCGCTGGGGTTCAAGACCGGCGCCGGGGTGATCTTCGGCAATTCGGGTGGCGTGGCCGAGGCCGTCCTGCGCTTCGCGGCCGAGAAGCTGGGGGGCGTCAAGCTGCAGTCCGCCGACTTCCCCATCGTCCGCGGGACAGAAGGTGTCCGTGAGGCCACCGTCACCATCGGCGGCCAGGAGCTCAAGCTCGCCATCGTCCACGGTCTGGCCAATGCCCGCAAGATGGCCGAGTTGGCCAAGCACGGGCAGTGCCCCTACCAGCTCATCGAGGTCATGGCCTGTCCCGGCGGCTGCATCGGCGGAGCCGGGCAGCCCATCTCCACCGAGTTTGATGCCAAGG